>JACPSA010000152.1 GCA_016193545.1 Chloroflexota bacterium | reverse complement strand
GACTATCGGTATCCCTATTTTCGGGCCAACCAAACAGGCTGCCCAGATAGAAGCCAGCAAGGCGTTCGCCAAGAAGCTGATGCAAAAATATGCTATCCCCTGTGCCTGGAGTCGCAGCTTTACTGAATACAGCCGGGCAAAAGCGTATCTTCAACAATTGACACCGCCGATTGTGATTAAGGCTGACGGACTGGCCGCCGGCAAAGGGGTGACCGTCGCCACCTCTATCTCACAGGCCATGGAAGCCCTGGTCAACATGATGGAGTTGAAGGCGCTGGGAGCGGCCGGTGACCGGGTGATTATTGAAGAGTATTTGGCCGGAGAGGAGATGAGCTCTTTCGCTTTTACCGATGGCCAGACGGTGGTGCCCATGGTGTCTGCCTGTGACTATAAAAGGGTGTATGATGGCGACCGGGGCCCCAATACCGGCGGCATGGGCAGTTACAGCCCGCCCTACTTTTGTAGTCCGGCGCTAAGCAAAACGGTGCAGGAGACTATTATGGGGCCGACGGTCAAAGCAATGGCTAAAGAAGGGCGACCTTACCGGGGCGTCCTTTACGGCGGGCTGATGATTAACCAGGACGGGCCCAAGGTACTGGAGTTCAACGCTCGTTTCGGCGATCCGGAAGCTCAGGTCACCCTGCCCCGACTCAAAACCGACCTGGTGGATATTATGCTGGCGGTGCTCGATGGCAACCTTGACCGTATAAATGTAGAATGGAGTGAGGATGCCTGTGTGGGGGTAGTCATGGCTTCCGGGGGCTATCCGGGTAGCTATAAAACAGACTTCCCCATTACCGGACTGGATAATCTGGATGAAGATATCCTGGTATTTCATGCCGGCACTAAACCAGGCTCAGAGAGACAGGTATTGACTAACGGCGGACGGGTGCTGACGGTGGTGGCGATGGGCCGGACTATTGCCGAAGCCAGGGAAAAAGTTTATGCTAATATTCCCAGGATTCACTTTGCCGGCGGTCATTATCGTAAGGATATTGCTCTGGTGAAAGAGACTTTAAAAGAGGCGAAGCCTCTCTGATATAATCGAAGGTGTGAGGTAGATAAGATGCCATTAGTAGGCGTAGTTATGGGTTCGAAATCGGATACTGAAGCCTTAGCGCCGACATTGGAAGTACTGAAGGGACTGGGTATTGATTATGAGCTATCGGTAATATCGGCCCACCGCGCCCCGGAGAAAGCCCGGCAGTACGGGTTGTCAGCCAGAGAGCGGGGGATTGAGGTTATTATTGCCGCCGCCGGGGGAGCTGCGCACCTGCCCGGGGTGCTGGCGAGCTGGACAACCCTGCCGGTTATTGGCATACCCTTATCCGGTAGTGAATTGAAGGGTGTCGATGCTCTCTACTCCATCGTCCAGATGCCCGCCGGCATACCGGTGGCCAGCGTGGCCATAGGTATGGCCGGAGCTAAGAATGCTGCCTACCTGGCCGCTGAAATCCTGGGCTTAAAGTATGAGAAAATAAGGAAGGCTTACGAAAAGTATCGGAAAGGATTACAACAAGGGCAGTAACAAGGAGATTAAAGAGAGGATAAGCCCTATAGTAGGGCGTTAAAGAGGGGTGCCAGCCCCTCTTATATAAGTAATTCCCCCCTTTGAAGGAGGGGGGGATACAAAGGGTAAGGTAGAAACAATTTCAAGGAGATGACAGATGATTGAGCGGTATTCCCGACCGCAGATGAAAAGGGTCTGGTCGGATGACAACAAGTTTGCGAAATGGCTTGAGGTGGAGATTGCCGTTTGTGAAGCCTGGGCTGATTTAGGAGTTATCCCCAGAGAGGTTGTGCCTAAGATAAAACTGGCCCGGGTTAATCATAAACGGATGGAGGAGATTCTAAAAGAGACTCATCATGATATGACTGCCTTTCTTGGTTCTGTTGCCGAGAGCTTGGGCAAAGAATCGCGTTTTGTTCATCTCGGTCTGACCTCCTCTGATGTCATGGATACTGCCCTCAGCCTCCAGTTAGTTGAGGCGGCCGAGCTATTAACTCAGGATATCAAGGGACTCGTTTCCGTGCTGGCGGAAAAGGCCTTGAAGTATAAATATACGCCGATGATGGGTCGTACCCACGGCATCCATGCTGAGCCGATTTCCTTCGGTTTGAAGCTGGCGCTGTGGATTGAGGAGATGAATCGTAATCGGGTGCGGCTTAATGAGGCGAAAAGAGCTATCGCTGTCGGCAAGATTTCCGGGGCAGTAGGTACTTATGCCACACTATCGCCTGAAGTCGAGGAGAAAGCTTGCGCCCGGTTGAAACTGGCTCCGGCTCCGATATCGAGCCAGATTCTGCAACGCGACCGCCATGCTCAATTCGTTACCACCCTGGCCATAATTTCCAGCTCGCTGGAGAAGTTCGCTACCGAGATTAGAGGTCTGCAAAAAACGGAGACACGGGAGGTGGAAGAGCCCTTCAGTGCCGGACAGACCGGCTCTTCGGCTATGCCCCATAAACGGAATCCGGAGCTCTGTGAACGAGTCTGCGGTCTGGCACGTCTGGTCAGAGGCTACGCGCTGACCTCTATGGAAAATATCGCCCTGTGGCATGAACGCGATATCAGCCATTCCTCTACCGAGCGGATTACCCTGCCTGACTCCTGTCTGCTACTGGATTACTCACTGGCCCTGTTCACTTCGGTAATGAAAGGATTACAGGTTTATCCGCAACGGATGAAACGGAATCTGGGGCTGACTAAGGGCTTGATTTTCTCCCAGCGGGTAATGCTGGCGCTGATAGAAAAAGGATTAAGCCGGCAGAAAGCCTATGAACTGGTCCAACGCAGCGCAATGAAAACATGGAAAGGGAACAGGACCTTTCTCAGTCTGCTAAAGGCTGATGCTGAAGTTACTGCCAGCCTGCCGGCGGCAGAGTTGGAAAAACTCTTCGATTATCAATACTACCTGCGCTATATCGACGAAATTTTTCGAAGGCTGGGCTTGACCGAAGCCCAGTGGAAAGATAAACTAGGTGGAGTCGAGCCTGACGAATTAGCTCCCAGAACGGTATAACTCGGCTAAGGATTGACAATAGCGACCCAAACTGGCTATTATTTAATACTGTAGAATGTTAACTAATGCGAGTTATTGCTGGTACTGCCAAAGGACACCGGCTTAAATTCCCTAAGGGGACTACTACTCGTCCGGCAACCGATTTAGTCAGGGGGGCGATTTTTTCTATCCTGGAAAATACTACTGATGATTGGGAGCTGGTGCTTGATTTGTTCTCCGGTAGCGGGGCTATGGGGATTGAGGCTTTAAGTCGCGGTGCCGGCTGGGTTGACTTTGTCGAACGGAAGCCAAGATGTTGTGCTACCATCAGGGAGAATCTGGAAAAGACGAAACTGGCAGCACAAGCTCATATTTATTGCTGTACTGTTGCTAAGGCTCTTTCCTTTCTCGATAAGGAGTATAGTATTATATTGATGGACCCACCCTATGCTGATTCATCGATAGGTGATGTGATAGAGCAGCTGGCAACATCTAAGTTGCTGGGGACAGAGACAACTTTAGTGGTAACTCATTCTCCTCATCTTACTCTAGGCCCGACCTATGCTACATTAAATCTGATTAAGGAATACCGCCACGGCGATAGTTGTATTGCAGTATACCAGAAGGGAGGTAAAGCGTGACCATTGCTGTTTATCCGGGTTCCTTTGACCCGATAACCAACGGCCATCTTGATATCGGCATCAGGGCGGCCAAGCTTTTTGAGAAGCTAATCTTTGGTGTCTATGATACTCCCGCCAAGAAGCTCCTCTTCTCTACCGCCGAGAGAGTAGAGATGGTGAGACAGGCAACCGTTGACTTACCCAACGTTGAAGTAACACCTTTTAGTGGACTAACGGTTGATTTCGCCCGGGAAGTAGGGGCGCAGGCGGTAGTGCGCGGGCTGAGAGTAGGCGCTGACTTTGAGCGGGAATTTGAGATGGCGCTGATGAACAAGAAGTTGTCACCTGATTGTGAACTGGTTTGTTTGATGGCGAGTCTGAAATACCAGTTCCTTAGCTCCAGTCTGCTCAAAGAGGTAGCCAGTCTGGGCGGCTATATCGATGACCTTGTTCCCAAGACAGTGGCGGTAGCCCTCAAAAGGAAAGTTCATAGCCGGGTGTGAGGCTCGGGTGTGAGGCTATTTAAAGTAATTCTTCGGTAAACAAAGGAGGGATAGTTAATGGCATACAAAATTACGGATGAGTGTATTAGCTGTGGAGCCTGCGAACCGGAATGTCCTAACACAGCAATCAGTGAGGGGGAGACAATCTATGTCATCGACCCCGATAAATGTACGGAATGTGTTGGTTCCTATCAGTCTTCACGGTGTGCTGAGGTTTGCCCGGTAGACTCCTGTGTGGCCGACGCCGAGCATAAGGAAAGCCGGGACCAATTACTGGCAAAATGGAAGAAGTTGCACCCCGGTGAAACTCCGGCGGTTACCTAATATTAGACTGGTTGCAAAGTTAATCATATTTTATGTGCTGGTATTAGCTGTCACTCGCTGCTGACAGTAGGCTGCTCTGTCATTCAAAGAAGGAGCGTATCGTATCAAACTCGTCGGGGAGCAATGCCAGTACTGCCGGGAAGCGGTCGAGCAAGATGGTGGCCAGGCTTGATTGGCTGATAACTTCAGAGAGGCCCAGAAATCTGGCGGCGGTAGCTAACAGAGCACCACAGAAGATGGCCCCCAGTACCAGACCGAAAGCGGCGCCGCCAAGGTGATTGACCCATCCCAGCATCACTGCTGAGACAGCCCATTTCAATAACATTGCCAGTGTGCTGGCAATGAGCATTGTTCCGATTAGTATGATGGCAAAGGCAACCCCTTTGGCCACATTATCTTGCGGAATGAAGGATAATTGCCCGGCCAGGGGGATATAGTAACGCCCGGCCAGAATTACCCCGGCTATCATCCCGGCTAACGATAAAGCTGCCTTGATAATCCCGATTCTCAAGCCGGAAAAGGTGGCGATTCCCAGGATTATTAAGATAACGATATCAAGCCAGTTCATCGATTCTTACCAGCCTTACTGTTTAACTCCGTAAAACCAGGTTTCCATCGTGAAGACATGGTCGTTAAGCTATCCTAATTATGTCACCCGTAGTGTAGAGCGTCAATGGGGTTCAGTCTGGCAGCTCTCATTGCCGGATAGATACCGGAGGTAAGCCCGATAACGACCGAAACTAAGACGGCTATAGTGACAATAAAAGGGGAAACTACGGCGTTGATTCTGAAGCCGCCGAGGTCAACCAGAGAGATGGCGTGTGCTATCAGCCAGGCGCTGACCAGTCCGATGGCGCCTCCTGTCAGGCTTAGCATAGCGGCTTCCAGTAGAAATTGAGTTAAAATATCCCTCCGCTTGGCCCCTACTGCCTTGCGAATACCTATCTCTCTGGTGCGCTCGGTTACCGAGACCAGCATAATATTCATGATACCAATGCCTCCCACCAGCAGAGAGATAGCGCCAATCAGTCCCAGAAATATGGTCAAGGCAAAGGTTATGGTCTCAAAGGTGCCAAGTAACTGCTGGGGGCTGGTCACAGCAAAGTCATCATCCTCGCTGCTGGTGATGCGGTGGCGCTTTCTGAGAATAGTTTTAATGTCCTCGGTTACTTCATCCAGAACCTCGGCACTGGCTACCTGGATGGCGATTTGTTGAACGGCATCTTCCCCACCCGGCGTCTTTTGCGAAAACAGGCGGGACTGGAAGGTAGTTATCGGGGTAACCACCAGTTCATCCCAGCTGAAGCCGAAAGATGATAAGCCTCTGGGTTCCAGTGCCCCGATGACGGTAAACCGCTTGTCCCTTATTTTGACCTGCTGCCCGACGGGGTCGGCGCTACCAAAGAGGGTTTCAGCGACCTTGCTGCCGATTACTACCACCATATCCCGGCGGGCCAGGTTCACCTCAGAAATGAATTGTCCCGTTGCTATTCTGAACTGATATACCTGCTGGTAAGCAGGGTTGCTACCGTGTATCACGGCGGTGGTTTTTTCATTACCGGCAATTATCTCAACAAAGTTTTCATTGGTCGGGGCGACGCTGGTTATGGAGCGGATGTGGCTGATAGCCTCGACGTCATCCATATTGATATTGGCGGTGAAAGAGCCGTACATTACGCCCATCATGCCCGGTGCTTCTGGATTGGAGGGCTGCACAAAGAGTAGATTGGTGCCCAGCTCTTCAAAAGTAGAGGTAATCATGTGCTGGATACCGGCTCCCACAGACATCAGAATAATAACGGCGCTAACCCCGATTATCATGCCCAGCATGGTTAGCGATGAGCGCAATTTGTTGGCTAGCAGCGATTTTATGGCGATACCGATAAATTCAATAAGCTTCACTCAGTTTCCCTTCCAAGATAAGGAACTACGCTTGTCTGGCATGTTTCTCATCGCTGACCAGTTTACCATCATGGAGGCGGATAGTGCGCTGGGTTTGTGCCGCTATATCCATCTCGTGGGTAACCATTACTATGGTGATACCCTCCTGGTTGAGTCGGCGGAAAATAGATATAATTTCATTGGTTGAGACGCTGTCCAGGTTGCCGGTAGGCTCATCAGCCAGGATAAGGGGCGGATTATTGATTAGCGCCCGGGCGATAGCTACCCGCTGCTGTTCACCACCGGATAGCTCGGTAGGTTTATGATTGGCTCTGTCCTTTAACCCCACACGCTCCAGCGCTTCTTTGGCTCGCTTCTGCTTGTGACGTCCACCACTGTAAATTAGAGGTAGCTCAACATTGGCTAGGGCGGTGGCGCGGGATAAAAGATTGTAGTCCTGGAAAACAAATCCGATGGCTCTTCGTTGCACGGCAAGATTAATTTTTTTCTTATGATCAAACCAGCCGTGACCTGCTACCTCAATTGCCCCTTCGTCGGGACGCGTAAGACCGGCGATCAT
>JACPSA010000151.1 GCA_016193545.1 Chloroflexota bacterium | reverse complement strand
CTCGTAATAAGTATCGAGGTATTTATCGAAGACCTGCCGGTCTAACCTCCGCCAAGGTGGAGGTGGGTCCCTTTCAAAGAAAATTTTAGGGGGAATATCGTCTTTTCGACTCATTCCTCGCCTCAGATTAAAGGCTCTAGCCAGATTCAATATCCTTTTGCCGATGGTCAGTAACTCATCTTCATCGATATTCATACCGGTAGCGTTGGCGATTAACTCCACAAGTTGGGTGAGGGGCTTGATTGTCGGCCCACCCCACCCACTTTTTGTTCTATGGCAAATTCCGAGGCTGTCAGTAAGGGAGAAGTGCTGATTGTCATAAACGATAAGCGAACAAAATGACTCAGTGTCACAGTCACTACCATCTACACTATACTCACGTAAAAAGACCTTTTCATATTCCTTGGGATAGACAAACCGGCCGGTTTTGACATACGTTTCTCTCTGTTCCATCTCTCTGGGATTGAAATACCAGCCACCATTCCGATAGGCTTCCTCTGCTTCCTTGGTTCCACCAACAAACCCTGTCCAGGGCCTCTTCAGTATCCGCTGTATCTCAGTGCTTCTTTGCCCTCCCCAATCCTTGGTGCCGATGATAAGCTCTAAGGCGACCGGGGGCACATAAGCATGGCTTGCTGTGAGACGCATCTCCCGCCTCTTGGTCACAAAAACTCGCTCTTCCGCTCCCCGCCCAATCTGCCGGGCTGCCCTGAGAATGCCGTTAGCCAGCACATCACCAATGCCTTCCCGGTTAACAATTTTCTTCATCAAGGTAGTGAAGACCTCCGGGTTACCAAACTCAAGGTGTAAGCCATCAGTGTCTTCCTTAGTCAAGATGCCCCTCTGATAAAGGTCAATAGCAAAGGCGACAGCGAGTGGAAACGACTCTATGTCCAGACCCCAGTCCTCAGTCATATTGTAACAGTCCAGAGCCCAGTCATAATCTATGTATTTGGAGTAAACCAGGAAAATGAGGAACGAGGTGCATTTCACGTAGCTAGGTCTACCATGGCAATCAAAGGCAGTAATACAGGCGGCCCGGCAGTTGTGGCAACTCATCACTCTGGTGCCTCTAGTTTTAACCAGGTTATCCATCTTCTCTTCGATTTTGTCAATACTCTTTTTCAGTTCCGAATTAGGCGGCAGTTGCCCATAGTCTTGCTCGTTGTAGTAACCGTACCAGACGCTACGTGTCTCGAGACGATTTGTGCCGACCGTTGAGTAATTGTTTTCCCGCGTCCTGTCCAGAATACACTGGCTGAGTTGATTGAATCCGGCAGGATTAGCCAGAACAACATCCCGGGTGCCGTAAACGGCAATCGCCTTGAGCTTTTTATCTCCCCAGACAGCACCGGGCCCGGCCATGGCGGCACTACTGCCGATTCCGCCCTGGACAGAGGCCTGGAAAAGCTTGTTTTCGCCGGCTTGGCCGATGCAGGCAATCTCGATTTCCTCATTCTTTAGCTCTTGTCGGATAATTCTCCTGGTGTCATAAGTACCGTGTCCCCAGAGGTGGCTGGCGTCACGGAGCTGCACCTGGTCGTCATTTATCCAGAGGTAAACGGGAGTGGGTGACTTACCGCTGATGATGATATTGTCATAGCCGGCGTGCTTTAGTTCCGGAGCAAAATAGCCACCCATTGCAGAGTGGTGATAATGCTCGCTCACCGGTGAAATAAAGCTCATCACGCACCGGTTAGCTGCTGGTAACGACGTGCCCACGAGTAGACCGGGACTAATAACGATGAGATTATCTGGTGAGAAGGCCCCGGTCTCCGGAGGGACTCGGTCCCATAGTATCTTGAGACCGATGCCCTTACCCCCCAGATAAGCCCTGACCAGTGCGGGGTCACCCTCTACCTTCTGGACTGTCCCTTTGGTCAAGTCAACTTCCAGGTTTGTTCCGGTCCAACCATACGGCATTTTTTCACCTCTATAAACTATTTTAGAATATAATAACGAAAACTGCAATGCAACCTATTATAATACTGCATAGCTCCGAACTCTAGAATCCCATTGACTTCTTTAGTGCTTGGTCAACCCATATCCAGATAGGAAAATTCCAGGTAGAAGAACTACTAACTGACCATTCACCGTAATAATTCTTCACCCATGGCCACCAGAGGGTGTAGGTATGGGGCATCGGAAAACCGACCATCCAGGCCTGCTCATAAACGTATGGGTAGAATTCTTTCATTATTTTCCCATAAGCCGTAGCATCATCAATCATAAAGTATTTGGCAAAATCGTCTATCGCCTTATTGGCAATCGGGTCATCAATCATGCTCTTATTAGCAGGGTCAGTCGGCCGAAAGACCTGCCAGCCATAGGGTGCTCTACCAGGACCACCCGCGTAAATCGCCTCTTTGTATGTCCTACCTGTTGAAATAGAAGCAAAGACGGTTCTTTCTTTTACAGCCATATTTATTTCAACCCCAATTTTAGACAGATGTTCTTTCAGTATGCTTGCCTCGTCAATACTGGGTTGCTCCAAGACTACTTCCATCTTGAAACCGTTGGGGTAGCCGGCATCCGCCAGAAGCTGGCGCGCCTTTTCGGGGTGGTACTCATACAGCTCTCGGGCCGTCGGAGACATCTTCTCCAGCGAGATATACACACCCATCCACTCCGAATAGGGTATCAGCCAATCGATTATCTCGGCATTGCCTCGATAGTAATCCTTCACTATGGCTTGCCTGTCTATGGCCATGTTCATCGCACGCCGAACCCTGATGTCATGCCACGGCTGGTCCGGCTTGTCCAGTCGCATATATAAGGCATTCGGAGAACCAAAACCACGTAACGTTTTCAATTGAGGAGTAGTCTTCAATAAAGCCTCGGTCTGTTCCCAACTGACATCCCGTAGCTGGTCAATCTTACCTGTGCGCAGCGCCGCCAGCTGGGTAGATAAATCCGGGATAACAAAGATTTTGGCGCCATCCAGGTAGGGCAGTTGATTCCCTTTCCCAGTACCAACAGGGTCTTTCATCCAGTAGTTGGGGTTCCGAACAAAGGTGGCCGAACTACCAGGAACGTAATCGACGAACATGAATGCTCCCGTACCAACAGAATTCCTCCAGTCTCGCATATCTCCGTATTTCGCTACCACTTCAGGTGGCTTTATATATTGGGACTCGCCGGTTCTCTTGAATAGCTCCCCAAGAAATCCCGGATTACCCTTAACCACCACTGTCCACTTATCAGTCGCCGTTATCGTTACTGGGCGCTCCATCGGCGTGCTTCTAGCCAGCATATAAGCTCCAGGTGTCCGGTAGGGCTCCATATCATAACTACGCAAAAGGGAAAAGGCCACATCATTGGCAGTCAGTTCTCTGCCGCCTACCAGGCGGCTGGCCTCACTGTTCGGGTTTAGTGCCCAGCGAATTCCTTGGCGAATATGGTAAATCACCGTTTCGTCATCAGGTAGTTCCCAGCTTGCAGCTATAGCCCCTGTGTGCAGGTCAATCATAGGTACCCAGCTCTGCCACGAGATCTCGTTAGTACCAGCCGGCCCTTTTGCCCAGTCACCCACAATCAAGTTCTCATTGGTTAAGGAAAGGGTGTAAGTTCCAGCCTGATTGGCAAAAGCATTGTCAAAGCCGCTTGTTTCCCACCCACGCGGCGGCGAATAGTTAAAAGCCCCGCCATATTTAGGCATTTCTGTTGTCGGGGCTGTTGGCGTCGTCGGTGCTGTTGGTAAGGTTGGCGTCGTTGGTGCCGTTGGTGCTACCGGTGTTGTCGGTGCCGTTGGTGTTGCCGGCGCCGGAGCACAGGATGCCAGCACCAAGGATAGCACCACCAAGCCGCTCACCATTAAGCAGACAATCTTCTTCGTCATTTGCCTCACCGTCTTTTATTGATTTCTAGGTAATTAATCTTCTTTAGAATCCCATTGATTTCTTTAGCGCCTGGTCAAGCCATATCCACTTGATAAACCCAAATTGGCTGGTGGCGCCGAACATGCTTTCACCGCTGTAGCCCTTGAGCCAGGGCCACCATGCCGTGTAAACACGACCCGCCGGCAAGGGCAGGTAGTATGCCTGCTCGATTGAGTAGGCAAAAATCTTGCCGAATTCGGCATATGCCTTCTCGTCATCAATCATAAAGTATTTGGCAAACTCGGCAATCATGTTGGTCATCCGCGGGTCGTCGACATAGGCGACATTGCTCTGGTGTCCTACCCGCCACTCGTGCTGGGAATAGGGAGCCGCCATGCCGGTCCAGATTGCCTCCGGATGAGACCTGGCTATACTGATAGAGGTGAAAACGCCGCTCTCCTTCACGGACAGTTGCAGGTTTATGCCAATTTTCGCCAGGTAAAATTGCGCGATAGAGGCATAATCAACGTTCCCCGCCTCGAGAATCAGCTCCGCCTTGAAGCCGTTGGGGTAGCCGGCCTCAGCCAGCAGTTTTTTTGCCTTCTCAGGGTTGTATTTAAAAAGCTCCTGGGCAGATGGCGGCAGCTCCTCATAAGGAACAAATGCCCCGAGGGCTTTCCACATCGGGTCGGGTGTATCGATTGGGTACGCGTACCAGTCGGCTTCTCCGCCAAAGTAATCCTTGACTATCGCCTGCCGGTCAATGGCCAGCCACATCGCCTGCCTGACCCTGACATCATGCCAGGGCAGTTCCGGCTTGTCCAGCCTGAAGGCTATCATGTCGTAACGCTGGAAGGCACCATTGGTTTTCAATTGGGGGTCAGTCTTCAGCAAACTCACGACATCCTCCCGTGTCAGCCCCGGGGATGCGCCTCTCGAGCTTCTATCGCCGAGGTGGTCAATCTTGGCGGTGCGCAGTGCCGCCAGCCGGGACGACCTGTCGGCTATGAAGAAAGTCTTGAAACCATCGATGTAAGGCAACTGGTTTCCCTTACCCGGTCCGACGGGGTCCTTTCCCCAGTAGCCGGGATTCCTGATGAAGGTAGCGCTGCTACCACGAACATAGTCTTTCGCCATGAACGCACCCGTGCCCACCGTATTCATGAAGTCATTCAGGTCGAACTTCCCGATGAGTTCGCGAGGGATTATGTCCTGTGATTGACTTGTCCATTTGAACATGCCGCCAAAAGCTACCGGGTTGCCTTTGAGCTCAACCGTATATTTGTCGAGGGCTTTTATCGATGTCGGCCACTCCTCCGGTGTCAGCCTGTTTAAGGCGTAAGCATCGGGCAGCGGGTTTTTGGGGTCCTTGTTGTAAGCCCACAGGTAAGAAGCTTCGGCATCATAGGCATCGGCTTCTCGGCCGCCGACCAGCCGGCTGGCGGCACTGGCAGGGTTGAGTGCCCAGCGCAT
>JACPSA010000142.1 GCA_016193545.1 Chloroflexota bacterium | reverse complement strand
TCAATCACCCCGTCGATATCCTTCCAGTCGAACCCGACCTGAGCTACCCGCTGCTGAATCGCCTGGCTGTAACTCAGGGCCGGCATCTGTTTCGGTACACTGGCCAGCATGGAAGTACCCTCACGCTCCTGCCGCTTGATAAGTTCCCAGTTGTGTAACACTTCTGCGGAGTCCTTTACCTTTACCGAGCCGAAGACATGGGGGTGACGCTGAATCAGCTTGGCATTGATACCGGTAAAGACATCACCCAGCTCAAACTCCCCATCTTCAGTCGCAATCTGAGCGTGCAGCACCACCTGCATCAGCAGGTCGCCCAGCTCTTCACACAGCTTCCCGGAATCCCCCGCATCCAGCACATCCAGTACCTCATAGCACTCCTCGAGTAGATTTTCACGCAGCGTGGCGTGGGTCTGCTCCCGGTCCCAGGGACAGCCGTCAGGCGCCCGCAATCTGGCGATAATCTCCACCAGGGTGGCAAACTGATTCAAATTCTTTGGTAAAGACAAGGTAACCTCCTATCATATACTACCGGGGGCTTTCGCTACCCCCCAGTATAGCCCCGATTATTTGCCGCTGCCCGCGAAGGAACTCGGCGGCCGGCATCGCCCGTTTACCTTCCAGTTGAACTGCTAAAATACCTAAAATGCCTTTACCGGTATTGACACCGAAGGCCGTTTCCCCCTTATCCAGCGCCACCACCTGGCCTATCTCCAGACCCGCTTCCTCAGTTAGAGGCACCGCCTCGATAATCTTGAGCTGCTTTCCCTGCCAGCGGGTGTAACACCCCGGCCAGGGTTGGAAGGCGCGTACCCGCCGCCAGATGTCCACTGCCGGCAGCCGCCAGTCAATCTCACCTTCAGACTTGGAGAGCACGCTGGTATAGGTGGCTTCAGTCTCATCCTGGGGGCGGGGGGTTAGTTCCCCCTTCAACCAGCCGGATAAAACCTCTAAAAGCAAAGGGGCGGCTACCCGGGACAACTTGACCGCCAGCGAACCCGTGGTATCCCGTTCCGAAATGGCAATCTGCGCCCTGGCCAATACCGGACCGGTATCCATACCCCTGTCCAGCAGCATAATGCTGACTCCGGTAAACGCACTCCCCGCCAGAATTGCCGCCACCACCGGGGAGGCACCTCTGAATTTAGGTAGCAGCGAAGGGTGGATATTGATACACCCGTGGGCAGGAATATCTAGTACCGACTGCGGCAGAATTTGACCAAAGGCAGCCACCACGATAACATCGGGGTGACAGTCCGCCAGTTGCTCCACCGCTTCTGCCTTCTTGAAGTTAACCGGCTGCACCACCGGAAGCTCCCAGCTTATCGCGGCTTTTTTTATGGGAGAAATGGCTAAAGGGCGCCCCCGCCCGGCCGGGCTATCCGGCTGGGTATAAACAGCCACCACCTGGTACTGGTTAAGCAAAAGGTAATCCAGGGAGGGAACAGCAAACTCAGGAGTACCCATAAAAACAATGCGCAACCGCAACCTCCCGCCGGTATAATAAAATTACAATAAATTGTAGCATCAAAAATTTTTGATAACAACCAGAACCTTTCATATCTACCAACGACATATTGGTTAAAAATAGAAGCTTAGCAGACCTAGCAAGAGAAAAGGGATGGGCAAACCGACCAGCAACTAGCGCCCAAACCCTTGCCACCCAAGATTTACCGCACTATAGTCTAATAAAGTCTGGCTTAGTTATTTCCCGCAACCACCACCTTGGCCTAGCTATGACCTCTATCATTTAAAGTAGAACAACCAGGGAGCATAATTTGACCGAACTTGAGGCACCACAGCAAATCTGGCAAGCCGCCCTAGGTGAATTAGAAATCCAGGTCAGTAAACCGAACTACCGCACCTGGCTGGCAAAGACCATCGGTCTAAGCTACCAGAATAAAGAGTTTGTTGTCGGCGTACCTAACACCTTCGTGGCTGAGTACCTGGACAAAAACCAGCGTTCTTTAATTGAAAAAGTGCTGGCCGGTCTTCTCCCGGATGACGTCCAGGTGCTCTTCCAGGTGAATTCCTTCCACCAGAGCTCGCCAGCAGGCAATGGTCGTCGGGAGCAACCCGTTCCGGCGCAACAGGGCCGTCTCCCTCTGTTCAACCCCAAATATACCTTCGATTCTTTTGTCGTTGGTAACTGCAACCAGTTTGCCCATGCCGTCGCCCTGGGTGTAGCGCAAAATCCGGGGCACACCTACAACCCCCTTTTCATTTATGGCGGGGCCGGACTTGGTAAGACCCATCTGTTACAAGCTATCGGCAACATGGCGCTGTCCAATAATATGAACGTGCTTTATGTTAATGCCGAGCAGTACACCAACGAACTGATGACTGCCATCCGGGAGGGCACGACCGAGGCTTTCCGTAATAGATACCGCAGTGTCGATATGCTGCTGGTGGATGATGTTCAATTTTTCAGTGGCAAGAAGCAGACCGGGGAGAACTTCTTCCATACCTTTAATGAGTTACATAATGCCGACCACCAGATTGCCATTACCAGTGACCGCCCGCCCAAGGCGATAACCCTTCTGCCCGAGCGGCTGCAGTCCCGCTTCGAAGGCGGTGTGGTTACCGATATTCAAGCCCCAGACTATGAAACACGACTGGCTATACTACAGGCTAAGGCTAAACAGGAAGCGATGAACGTTACCGAAGATATTCTCGAGCTTATTGCCCTGCAGGTCAAGCAAAATATCAGGGCGCTGGAAGGTTCTCTCAACCGGGTCGTTGCCTATGCCAGGCTCATCAGGACCATGCTTACCCCCGACCTGGCTGCCCGGGCACTGAAGGACATCGCTAATTATGAGCCTAAAGCGGCTCCGGTATCACCCGCCTTAATAATGGAAGCGGTCGTCAACAGCTTTCAATTAACCCCCGCCGACCTCAAGAGCCGGAAAAGGGATGCCGCTACGGCTCTCGCCCGGCAGGTAGCCATGTACCTTATCCGCCAGGAAACCGATTGCTCGCTGGACCAGATTGGCGAGGACCTGGGAGGCAGAAGCCCGGCTACTGTCAGTCATGCTTATCAAAAAATAGCCAATGATATCAACAACAGCCCTTCCCTGCGACGAAAGATTTTTGAAATTCAGCAAAGTCTCAACCCTGCCCCCAACGAAAAACAGCTCTAACTATCGCTTTCTTTTAGTCAGCTACCACGGATTTTTGACAAGTCGGATTGCCTTTTGATAACTTCCTGAAGACCTGACTTGATTTCCCCGTTCCTGCCCTGTCGAGTGCCAGAATTTAAACGTGGGACAATTCATGCTAGTATTATGAATAATAAGAAACCCTATACAGTAAATAAAAGAAAGACTGCTACCTTACCAATATGTTTGATAGAGTTGAGATTACAGTAAGAGCCGGTAGTGGAGGAGATGGTGCTATCAGTCTACATAGAGAGAAGTTTATGCCTTTCGGTGGTCCTGACGGAGGGGATGGTGGGGATGGTGGGGACGTGATACTACTGGCCGACCCCAGTGTTAGCGGTTTAGGGACATTCAGGCAGGGAGGTCTTTACCGGGCAGGCAACGGCGGGAGCGGTCAAGGTAATAAGAAGCATGGCAAGAAGGGAGAGAACCTGGTCTTAAAAGTGCCGGTGGGAACCATCGCCCGGGATAAAAAGCAGACAGGTGAGGATGTCCTGGTTGCTGACTGTAAACTGGCCGGTCAGCAGGCAGTGGTAGCCAGGGGTGGTAGGGGAGGGATGGGCAATACCCGCTTTGTTTCGTCGACAAACCAGGTGCCGCGGCTGGCACAAAAGGGGGTGGGTGGGGAAGAGGTCTCGTTGGTAATGGAACTGAGGCTTATTGCTGATGTGGGTATCATCGGCTTTCCTAATGTTGGTAAATCTACGCTTTTAGCTGCCGTTTCTGCCGCTAAGCCGAAAATAGCCAGCTTTCCGTTCACTACTCTTGAGCCTGTTCTAGGTATGGTCGAGGTTGGCCAGCAGCGTTTTGTCTTGGCTGAGATTCCGGGCTTGATTGAAGGTGCCCATCTGGGACGTGGTTTGGGACACGATTTTCTGCGCCACGCTCTGCGCACTAGGGTTCTTATTCACCTGGTTGATGGCACCTCGGAGTCACCGGTAGAGGATATGGCGCAGGTAAATGCAGAGCTTGGCTTGTTCGATTTCAGTCTGGCTCAGAAACCGCAGGTGGTGGTAGTCAATAAGGTTGATTTACCCCCGGTACAGGCCCGGTTAGCTGAACTCAAAAAGGCTTTTAGCGATGCTGGAATCTCGGTGTTTTTTGTTTCCGCCGCCAGCGGAGACGGTATTACTGAACTGATGGCCGCGGTACTCAAACTGCTGAACAAGATAACGGCGGAGGCGAAGGTTACGGAAAAAGTTCCTCAGGCGGTCTTTCGCCCTCAACCAAAGCGTGCTGCGGCCATTGTGGTTAAGCAGGGAAATACCTTTTTGATTCTGGTTCCGGAACTGGAGCGTATCGTTGACAGGGTGGACATGGCCAATCCGGAGGTGCTCGGGCAGTTCCGCGCGCAACTCAACAAACTGAGGATTACTCAGGCTCTGGAGAAAGCCGGAATTAAACCGGGTGATAAAGTCCGCTGTGGTAATTTTGAGTGGGAGTGGTGATTGACTCCTGAAGACTAAGGAGGTCGTTAGTGGATATCGGTGTGCTGGGTGGAACTTTCGACCCGATTCATAATGGGCATATCGTTGTGGCTGAAGAGGTCAAAGCCCGGCTGAACCTGGCGGAAGTTCTCTTTGTGCCGGCCGG
>JACPSA010000149.1 GCA_016193545.1 Chloroflexota bacterium | reverse complement strand
GTGGCTGTCCTGGCTTGAGGTTGGGTGTAGCGCTCCCGGACAAGACAGTCCTCTATCACTGGCATATTGGTGAGTTTGCCTATCTGCTTTGCCAGCAAGGCGGACTGATTGTAGCCCCGCTCCCGCAGTCGTTTGCGGTGTAGCGGCACCGGCACCAGAACCTCTGCCGGTACGGTTGACGTTGCCAGGTAATCCACTACTAGCTGTGCCAGCGGTGCTGCTATAGCTCTCAGGTTCCGGTATTTTAGCTGGTGGACGGCCTGGCGTATGACGCCATCGAAGCGGAATGGGGAGCGGATGCCATCGATTTCGGCTTGCCAGCCGACACAGCTCGGGCAGAGAATACCGCTGGCCTGGGGTCGTCCGCAGCGGGGACAGAGCGGTGGCATCAGGCGGGGGAGCGATTTATGGCAGGATTGGCAAATGAAGGCGCCGTCCCGGCCACAGCCGACACACCTCTGTGGAAATAAAAGGTCGAGTGCCATCCCCCCGAGTTTAGCTACCTGAGGAAGCACGCTTACCACCGTTAATTTAAAACCTTAGGGCTAAATCGCTGGATATTTTAGCGGGTGTGGTTAGTGCGCATCGTCCCGCTCATAATGGGTTCATCGATATAGACATCCCCGTTCCTGATTTTCAGGTTGAAGCCACAATCGGGGTTAGTGCAGACCCAGGCCTTGTAATGAATATTGGCTCCTTGACTGCCGAAATCGGATAAGGGCACCAGGTCTCCCGTCTTGCATTTCTGACATTTGGGGAAATTAGTTTGTTCCATGAAGTCCACCTCCCAACCAGTTTTTAATTTTCTACAGTATATACCAAGCCGTAGCTGTTGGCAAGGGGTTTTCGGGTTGATTTCACTGTCATTGCGAGGAGTCCTTTGGCTGAAGTGCGACGAAGCAATCTATAAGATTTTCGAGATTGTTTCGGCACTTTGTGTCTCACAATGACAGATAAGTCAGCCAAATGCAAAGAGTACCTTCGGGTTCAGACAAACTAGGTAGCTGCTGAAGGTGGAGGCATCTTTAGCCTGACCGAACTGATGCGACTGTAAATAGCCCCCTGGCGGGTTAGCTGGCTCTTCATCAGGTTGATAGCGGCCACTTCAATTATGGTCTTTGCCTTAAAGTTGGTGCCAGTAATCAGTTCACCGAGTCTTTGCCGTTCCTCGGCGGATGCCGGCTCGTGCACTCGTGCCAGGGTCAGGTGGGATACGAACGGTCGTGATTCAGGGGTAAAGCCAAGGCGTGCTAGGTTAGACTCAAGGCGTTGCTGAAGCTGGACGAGCTTATCTATCTCCCCGGTCAGCCCCACCCAGACCACCTGCACCCGCCTTAAATTGGGGAATACTCCCAGGTCTTTGACCTTTAATTGGAAGGGAGCCACTACCTGGGCAGCCTTCTCCATTGCCCCGGTTATTTCGGAGGTCCTATCAGGAGCAATGTTGCCTAGGAACTTCAGTGTCAGGTGTATGCTGTCCGGCTTGACCCACTTCACACGGAATTGCTGGTCTGATTTCAGCCGGGCTTCGAGCTGGCTGAGTTCCAGCTTTAATTCATCGGGTAACTCGATAGCGATAAATGATCGGATTTGCTCCATAGCTCAAGCCTTAGCCGGTTCGCCCTTAATCTTCAGCAACCTTCGGGCATTGCCGCCGATGATGAGTTTCTCCGTTTCTTCAGGCAGTTTCAGGGGCTTAATTTCTTTCAGTAATCGACTCGGTGGCAGTAATGGATAGTCGCTGCCAAAAAGAATTTTATCGGCTCCTACAAGCTGGATAACCTGATGATAGACCTGAGGATTGTAGAGGAAGGGCGAAGCCGCTGTATCGAAAAAGACGTTGCTCATCGCTTTTTTAACCTCGGACATCAGGGCATAAAAAGGTAAACCGCCGCCCCAGTGAGCGCAGACTAGAGTTAAATCGGGAAAACGGGTAATCAAGGGGTAAAGTGCCTCCGGCGTAATTGCCCCTTTACCCGGGTATTCGTGGCCTACCGGTTCGGAGGTATGGGTGAGCAGGATTAGGTTATGTTCGATGATGGATTCGATGATGGGCTTCATTGCCATATCACCCTTTAAGTCGAGTAGCTGTCTATCCGGTCTCATCTCGCCAATCCCCTTCATGCCTCCTCTGGCGCAGCGTTCGATTTCAGCTAAAGCAGTATCGATTGAGCGGGGTTGAACTGTACCGAAACCGACCAGGCGTTTCGGATAGCGAGCGAGCGACTCCATAATATAATCGTTGGTTTCCACACATAGCTCGTGCTTGGTCCAGCCGATGTTGAGTACGACTGAAATATCGATACCCTGTTTGTCCATGCTGGCGATTAGTTCGTTGGTAGTGGCTAACCTGGCGCTGGCGGAAGAGTATAAAAGAGCAAAACATGGGTCATCGGCAATATATTTGCTGCGGTCGGTCTTTACCCGGGGAGGAAAGACATGGGTATGAAAGTCGATAATCATCGCCAAATTATAGCAGAGGGCGCTGTGGCGGCTCAACTCGGGGTACTGGCTGGTGAAAGGAGTAGTAAAAACGAGATTTTTGTAGTTAATCAGGGTATTTCAGACTATATAATCCGTCTCAATGGCTGTGGTTGGCTGTAGATAAAAATGTATCAGTTGCGGGTAATGCCTGACCTGCGCTATTATTAGAATTAGCAGTCTAAGGGTTAGAGTGCTAATTTATTTTCTGAGAGAATTCTTTATTTTGAGGAAGGAGGACTGGAATGGCGTTTAAAATTGAGCCGTTGGCTGACCGCTTGGTGGTCAGGCCTATTGAGAAAGAGGAGGTAACCAAGAGCGGGATTATTTTACCCGATACCGTTAAGGAAAAACCTCAAGAAGGAAAAGTCCTGGCGATTGGTCCAGGTCGGTTATCTGAAGATGGGAAACGGATAGCGATGGATGTCAAGGTGGGTGATACCGTGATTTACGCTAAATACGGCGGCACCGAGATTAAGGTCGATGGTGAAGAAGTAATAATCTTACGCGAGAGCGATATTTTAGCCAAGAAACCCAAGTAAGGGTAGGGTTTAGTATAGGTAAGGAGGATATGTAATGGCGAAACAGATTATATTTGGTGAGGAAGCCAGACGTGCTCTGAAGAAGGGGATAGACACTCTGGCTGGGGCGGTTAAAGTTACCCTGGGACCTAAAGGTCATCCTGTGGCGCTGGACAAAAAATGGGGGGCACCTTCGGTAATTGATGACGGGGTTACCATTGCCAAGGAGATTGAGCTGCCTGATGCTTTTGAGAACATGGGAGTGCAGTTAGTCAAGGAAGCCGCCACCAAGACCAATGATGCTTGTGGTGATGGCACTACTACCTCCACTCTTTTGGCTCATGCTATTATTTCCGGTGGCTTCAAAAATATAGCGGCTGGAGCCGAGGCTATAGGGCTAAAGAGGGGTATTGAGAAAGCAACCCGGGCCATTATTGAGGAGCTGAAAAAGAGGACTACCGAGGTAAAGGGTAAGGAGCAGGTGGGTCAGGTTGGCACTATCACCGCTAAAGATAAGGAGATTGGTGATTTAATTGCCAGTGTTATGGAGAAGGTAGGTAAGGACGGGGTTATCACCGTTGAGGAGTCTAAGGGCACCAGGTATGAGACGGAATTTGTCGAGGGGATGCAGTTTGACCGTGGCTATGTCAGCGCCTATTTTGTCACCAATGCCGAGAAGATGGAGGCGGTAATCGAAGACCCCTACATCCTAATCACCGATAAGAAGATATCGGCGGTATCTGACCTTTTACCGGCTCTGGAGAAGATTCTGCAGGTGTCCAAGAACCTGCTTATCGTGGCTGAGGATGTGGATGGAGAAGCTTTGGCTACTCTGGTAGTTAATAAGCTACGGGGGACTATCAATATCATCGCGGTTAAAGCCCCCGGTTTTGGCGACCGGCGTAAGGAAATGCTGAACGATCTGGCAATTCTTACCGGTGGTGCGGTGATTTCAGAAGAGGTCGGGCGTAAGCTGGACTCGGTTACTGTCGAGGACCTGGGTCGGGCTCGCCGGGTAACTGTGGATAAGGATAATACCACTATCGTTGAGGGGAAGGGTTCGGACGAGGCGATTCAAGCACGGATAAAACAGATTAAGGCTCAGATTGAGGAAACAACCTCTGACTTTGATAAGGAGAAACTTCAGGAAAGGCAGGCGAAGCTGGCGGGTGGGGTAGCTGTCATCAAGGTGGGGGCGGCTACCGAGGTTGAGCTTAAGGAAAGGAAGCACCGGGTTGAAGATGCTTTATCGGCGACACGGGCGGCGGTAGAGGAGGGCATTCTGCCGGGCGGTGGTGTTGCTTTACTCAATTCTCTGCCGGCTTTGGCTAAGCTCAAGGCTACTGGCGATGAAGCGACCGGCATTGATATTGTCCGGAAAGCTGTTGAGGAGCCAATCCGCTGGATTGCCGAAAATGCTGGTCGGGATGGCTCAGTGGTGGTGGATGCGGTCAAGAAGAGTCCGCCCGGCACCGGCTATGATGCGGAAGCTGATGACTTTGGTGATATGGTGAAGAAAGGGATTATCGACCCGACCAAAGTGGTCAGGACCAGCCTGGAAAATGCCTCTAGTATCGCGGCTATGGTGCTGATTACCGAAGCACTGGTGGCTGATATTCCGGAAAAGGAGAAGGCGCCTGGGATGCCTCCTGGTGGCATGGGTGGTGGTATGGGTGGTATGGAGGGTATGTATTAATTCCTCGTTCTCTGAGTAGTTTAAGAGTAGCCGTTCTTTTAAGAGGACGGCTACTTTATTTTTTATGCTGCTAGGCTATCT
>JACPSA010000148.1 GCA_016193545.1 Chloroflexota bacterium | reverse complement strand
CCGCCGGCAATATGGCCTCAGTCCTACCCAAATCAACAAATACTTGCCTGGGTTCGATACGCTGCACTAACCCGGTGACCACATCACCTTCCCTGCCGGCATATTCCTCCAGTATGGCGCTATGCTCAGCTTCATGCAGACGCTGTAGAATAACCTGTTTGGCTGTTTGCGCAGCGATACGCCCGGCATTAGCCGGAGTAGCCTCCACCTCAATAATGCCACCAATCTGCGCGTCCGGCTTGATGCGGCATGCCTCACTCAGTGATATCTCACTGCGACTATCGGAAGGGCGTTCAACGACGGTTTTCTCAGCCCACACCTGAACCTTGCCACTGTTGGGATTAATCTTAACCGAGATATTTTGATTAGCCGCAAAATTATCCTTCCGGTAGGCTGATACTAACGCCGTCTCCACGGCGGCAATAACCACCTCACTGGGCAGATTCTTCTCCGCCGAGAGCTGAGTGATAGCTAGCAAAAAATCACTCTTCATCTCAGATTAAACCCCCCGCTTTATTTCCGCTACAATAAAAAAGTGGGAAAACCCCACTTCAATACACAGCCGAAGTGTACCATAATGAGACTTAAAATGCAAGTTGCGGTATACACGCAGTAACGTTCCATTTTGGTTGATTACTCAAATTCGCCTGCAACCTCACCCCCTGACCTCCTCTCCACTCTCGGAGAGGAGGAAAAGATTACAGAGAGGGGGCTTCGCCCCCTCTCTTATTTCACTCCCCTTCCCTTGCAAGGGAAGGGGTCAGGTCGAAGACTCTTCGAGGGATAGGTTGTTATCAACCAAAAGAAAACGCCACCCATACACGCCAATCGGCAGACGGCGTCAATGCCTAGCAATCCCACTGACATTAAGCTATAATAGGGACTGCTCTATCCGAATCTAAACCACTGTCAGAAAAAAATCATCACCTTAAGAGAGAGTATGGAAATTAAAGAAATAAAGTCTTTGGTCAGCGGGCAAATAGACGCTCGCTGCCAGCAGCTCAGTGAGCTCTCCCTGAAAATCCATGCCAACCCTGAACTGGGTTTCCACGAAGTCCAGGCAGCCGGATGGCTAACCCACTACCTGGAGGAAAACGGATTCTCTATCCAGCGGGGTATCTGCCGGCTGCCAACCGCTTTCCGGGCAAGTTACGGCAAAGGGAGGCCAACTATTGCTATTCTGGCTGAGTATGACGCCCTCCCTGGGCTGGGTCATGCCTGCGGCCATAATCTAATCGCCACCTGCGCTGTCGGCGCCGGAGTAGCGGCTAAACGAGCCGTCGACCAATTTGGCGGCAACATTCTGGTTATCGGCACACCGGCTGAGGAGATATACGGAGGCAAATCAATAATGGCTGACCGGGGAGCCTTCAATAATTTGGACATTGCCATGATGGTACACCCGGGTACCGATAATATCGCTACCACCCGTGCCCTGGCCAACCAGACTGTAGAAGTCAAATTTCACGGCAAGGCAGCCCACGCCGCGGCCAGACCAGAGGCAGGCATCAATGCTCTGGAAGCCATGACACTCTCCTTTGCTGCCGTCAATTCACTGCGCCAGCACATCAGGAGCACCGCCCGCATCCACGGCATCATCGACGATGGTGGACAGGCGGTTAACGCCGTGCCGGCTTACTGCAGCGGCATCTTCAAAGTGCGGGCTACGGATGATGCCTATCTCGATGAACTGAAGCTGAAGGTCCTGAACTGCTTTATCGGAGCCGCCACCGCCAGCGGCGCCCGACTCGAATACCACTGGTCGGAAGGACGCTACGCTCCGATGCACAACAATCTACCCCTGGCTCACTTATTCAAACGGAACATGGAATCGCTCGGGCGCAAGGTTCGGGTTTACGCCCCAAGTGACGGGTTCGGCAGTACCGACATGGGTAACGTCAGTCAATTAGTACCCAGCATCCACCCCAGGTTCGCCATCGCCAGTAAAGAAATAGCCGGTCATTCCCCTCAGTTTGCTGAGGCAGCCGCTTCCGAAGACGGCATCAGAGGAATGCTTGACGCAACCAAGTCTATGGCAATGACGGTGGTTGATTTATTAGCTAGTCCCGAGGTAATAACTGATATCAAAGGAAAATTTAAGCAAGCCAAATGACAAAGATAGGCATTCCCAGAGCCCTACTCTACTACCACTACTACCCGATGTGGCAGACCTTCTTTCAGGAACTGGGGGCGGAAGTGGTCGTTTCACCACCAACCACCCCGGCAATACTGGCCGAAGGCGCCGCCCGGGTGGTCGCTGATACTTGCCTGCCGGTAAAGGCTTTCCTGGGACATGTCCTGTTCCTGACCAAAAAGTGCGACCGGATTTTTATTCCGGCCATCCGCAGTATGGGCAAAAACAACTACAGCTGTTCCAAGTTCCTGGGCTTACCGGATATGACCCGGGCCGTTATCCCCGAATCTCCCCCCCTTCTGGAAATAGACATCGATAATAACCAGGGGAAGGGTAATCTGTACCGGGCCATTTACCGTCTGGGACGGCACTTTACCTGGAACCCGTCTAAGGTCAGGCAAGCCAGCCTGGCAGCCTGGCAAGCCTACCTGAATTACCGGAAACTGATGGCCAGCCAGGGACTAACACCACCCGAGACCATAGCCAGGATGGCCGGCACACCGGAAACGGAACATTCTAACCACACGGAATCAGCCCAGGCTACTATTGCGCTCATCGGGCACCCCTACCTGCTCTACGATGAGTATATCAATCACCGTATTATCCACCGGCTGGAACAGGCTAACAGCAAAGTATTAACCCCGGAGATGCTCACCGCCGGGGAACTGGAATCGGCAGTAGCCAGACTAGCCGGCAAAGCCTACTGGTCATACGAAGAAGAAGTGGTCGGCGCCGGCGGACACTACTTACAGAGCGGCGCTGATGGTATTATCGGCTTAATGGCTTTCGGCTGCGGTCCCGATTCGCTAATCATGGACACGGTACGCCGGCAGGCGTCCAGACAGAGAACTACGCCTTTTATGAGTCTCACTCTGGAGGAGCATACCGCTGAAGCCGGTATCGTTACCCGTTTGGAAGCCTTCCTCGAAATGATACACCGCAAGAAAAAGAGACAGGCGGAAAGATGCGAGTAAGTATGCCCCACATGGGGAATCTATATATACCCTTTAAAGCCCTTTTCCAGAGGCTGGATATCGACTTTGTCATACCGCCAATCAGCAACCAGCGTACTCTATCGCTGGGCACTAAATACTCCCCGGAGGGTCTTTGTATCCCCTTTAAACTGGCTCTGGGCAATCTGATTGAAGCCGCTGAGATGGGGGCAGACGCACTGATTATGCCTGTCGGCAATGGCATCTGCCGCCTGGGCTACTACGCCCAGACACAGGAGCAAATCCTCCACGAAATAGGCTATGCTAACGTCCGGGTAGTCAGGATAGGTATTTCGGAACACAAGCTCCTCGGTTTGCTCAAAACAATTAAGTACCTGGCCAACAACGCTTCCTGGCCCAGGATTATATCCACCTTCCGCTTTGGCCTGACTAAACTAAATGCCCTGGACAGGATAGAGCGTATCGTGCAAAAGGTACGCGCCGTAGAACTGGTTAAGGGCACCGCCAACCAGCTATTTGCCCAGGCCGTCGACGCTATCGATAAAGCGGATGATTACAATACCCTGAAAAAGGCCCAGGCCGATTACCTTGACCGGCTTGACCGGATACCTAAAGACCCTCAAGCTCAACCGCTGCTAGTAGGCATTATCGGCGAGTTCTATGTACTGCTGGAGCCGTTCTCTAACCTGGATGTGGAAAGTGAACTGGGCAAGCTGGGGGTCGAGGTCAGGCGAACGACCTTCACTTCCTCATGGACTAAATTCAGCCTGTTCCTTAATTCTCTGGGAATAAATGAGAAAGACAGAATACACCGGGCGGCTCTACCCTACCTCAAACGGGATATCGGCGGCGAAGGCTGGGAGTCCGTCGGAGAGAAAGTGCTGCATGCCAAAGAGTACGATGGCATCATCCATCTTGCCCCCTTCACCTGCATGCCGGAAGTAGTCGCCCAGAATATCATGCCGTCAACCAGAGAAAGCATTCCGATACTGACCTTAATCTGCGATGAGCAAACGACCAAGACGGGTATGCTGACCAGGCTGGAGGCATTCGTCGACCTGCTACAGCGCAAGCGGCGGGCAGGCACGAATAAGCAGCCACGAGTAACCGTCAGAGGAGGATACACATGAAAGCCTATCTGGGTATCGATGTTGGTTCGGTCACCACCAAGCTGGCGGTGCTGGATGAAAATAATAAACTCATCGCACACACCTACCTGCTGACCAGCGGTAAACCCACCGCCATGGTGCAGCAGGGACTGGTGCAAATCAAAGAGCACCTGCCGCCGGATGCCGAGATTAGTGGTGTGGCTACCACCGGCAGCGCCCGCTACCTGGCCGGAGTCGTCGTCGGTGCCGATTTAGTTAAAAATGAAATCACCAGCCATGCTACGGCGGCCCTGTTTTATTTCCCACAGGTGCAGACCATCATCGAGATTGGCGGACAGGATAGTAAGATTATTATTATCCGGGATGAGATAGTAACCGACTTCGGCATGAACACCGTCTGCGCCGCTGGCACGGGCAGCTTCCTCGACCACCAGGCGCTACGCCTCAATATGAGCATCGAGGAGTTCAGCCGGCGAGCCATGAACCACCAGACACCGGTACGTATCGCCGGACGGTGCACCGTTTTCGCTGAATCGGACATGATTCACAAGCAGCAGATGGGGCACCGGATTGAGGATATTATCTACGGGCTGTGCCAGGCACTGGTACGCAACTACCTGAATAATGTCGGCCTGGGTAAGGAAATTAAACCCCCGATAGTATTTCAGGGTGGAGTTGCCTTTAATCAGGCAATAGTCAGAGCCTTCCAGGAAGAGCTGGCTACTGAAGTCATCGTCCCACCACACCACGAGATTATGGGGGCAATCGGCGCCGCCCTACTGGCACATGAAGAAATGACCGGTTATAATAATAGAAGAAGCCAGTTCAAGGGACTCGATGTCAGCCAAATTAAATATAACACCTCATCGTTTGAGTGCAAAGCCTGTCCTAACCTCTGTGAGATTGCGCAACTGCAGACAGATAGCCAGGTTCTAGCCCGGTGGGGAGGCCGTTGTGACCTGTGGGAGAGAGCCCCGTCCGAGGAGGCCAAATGACCATTGCCGTTGATGCCATGGGTGGAGAGTACGCTCCTTACGAGATAGTCAAGGGAGCTATCAAAGCCGCCCAGGAGTTTAATACAGAAATTATCCTGGTGGGGAAGAGAGACGTGCTCTATGTGCAAGCCGGCCGTCACCTGGCAAAACTGGGCATGAGTATCGTTAATGCCAGTGAAAACATCGACTTTCACGAGTCGCCAGTTGAGGCGATACAGAGCAAGCCGGACTCCTCGATAGTTGTCGGCACCAACCTGGTCAGAGACGGCGTTGCTTCAGCCTTCGTCTCGGCCGGTCATTCCGGCGCAGTATTCTACTCGGCCCTGGTCAGTTTAGGTAAGGTCGAAGGTATCGAGCGCCCTGCCATCGGCAGCATTATCAACATGAACACCACCGGCCCGGTGCTTCTACTCGATGCCGGAGCCAACGCTGATTGCCGTCCCGGCCACCTGGTCCAGTTTGCCCAGCTCGGCACCATCTACGCCAGAGAGCTTTTCGGCATTGATTCCCCGCGTGTTGGTTTGCTCAGCAACGGTGAGGAGGAAAACAAGGGTAACCACCTGGTCAAGGCAAGTCATCAACTCCTGAAGAAGACCAACCTAAACTTTATCGGTAACATAGAAGGCCATGATATCACCAACGGAGCGGTTGATGTTATTGTCACCGATGGCTTTACCGGCAATGTAGTGCTCAAGACCCTCGAAGGCATGGGCGACACTTTCCTCAAGCTACGGCATGTCGGGCGACTGCTCTCCCGGGCATACCACCTGCAGGGACACGATTTACTCCTCGACGCCGGACTGAGCTCCCTGGCCAAAAGAATGGACTACCGGGAATACGGTGGGGCCTGCCTGCTAGGGGTGAATGGCAATATCATCATCGCTCACGGACGCAGTCAAGCCACGACCATTAAGAACGCTATCGGTTTAGCCAAACGCACTGTTGACCGCAGCATCACTCACAAAATTAAGGAGGGTACTTATGAGCAAACCAGTCCCAGTGAATGACACAGACTTTGACCAAAAGGTATTGAAGGCGGATAAGCCGGTGCTGGTAGACTTATGGGCAACCTGGTGTAAGCCCTGCCTGATGGTTGCCCCGATAATCGACGAACTGGCGGAAGAGTTTAGCGGCCGCATCAGCTTTGTCAAAGTGGATGTCGACCAGAACCCGAAGACGGCCAGCCGGTACGGCATAATGAGTATCCCCACCCTGCTTATTTTCAAGAACGGCGAGCCTGTGTCACATATCGTCGGCGTCAGACCCAAGGCCGAGCTAAAGCGAAATTTGAATGCCGTTCTGGAATGAGACGAACACTCTCGATATAGAGATTGGAGGCTAATGGTGACTGACAGCGCCAACTACGATGTCATTATTATCGGTGGCGGACCAGCGGGACTGACCGCCGGACTTTACACCTCAAGGGGCCGACTCAACAGCCTGCTTATCATCAGCGGCTATGACCTGGGACAGATGATGCACGAACAGGCAACCAAATACGGATTGAAAACGGTTATGGCCCAGGCTACCGGTCTTGACCTTAAAAAAGGTCAGAAGATAGTCAACACCACTGAAGGTAACTTCAGCGCTAGGACAATAATTATTGCCGGAGGGTCGGAACGGCAAAAACTGGGTGTACCCGGAGAAGAGAAGTTCACCGGCAAAGGGGTATCTTACTGCGCCACCTGCGATGCTGCCTTCTTTAAAGAGCAACCGGTCGCCGTCGTCGGCGGCGGTAACGCCGCCATTACCGAGGCACTGCATCTAGCCAAGTTCGCCTCCAGGGTTACCGTAATACACCGTCGCCACGAACTCCGCGCCACCCGCATCCTGCAGGCGAGAGCCTTCGCCGAGCCCAAAATAACCTTCCTGTGGGACAGCGCCGTGGCTGCCATAGAAGGCCAGGATTTCGTGAAGAGACTCGGTATCAACCAGGTGATAAGCGGTCAGAAATCGACTCTGGAGGTGGCCGGCATTTTTGTCGCCATCGGCTTTATGCCGGATACGGCTTACCTGAAAGATATCCTGTCACTGGACACCTTCGGCCACATCATCACCAACGAGAACATGGAGACAGCGCTCCCCGGCATTCTGGCGGCCGGCGATATACGCCATAACTCCGGACGGCAGGCAATAACCGCCGCCGGCGATGGGGCAACCGCCGCCATTTATGCCGAAAGATTCCTCACCGAAGGATAGACAGCAACCAATTTTAAGATGTCAAATCAGCCAACTCAACTGAAAAGAATATTCCGGGCAGGCATTAAAAGAGGCTGGAACAGCTTCATCTGGATAAACAAGATTTTTATTCCCATTTCTTTACTGGTAACCCTTCTGCAGTGGACCGGCTGGTTGAATTACCTGCACTTCTTATTGAATCCATT
>JACPSA010000024.1 GCA_016193545.1 Chloroflexota bacterium | reverse complement strand
TCTGCTTAACAATACTGACAAATTGGTCCGCCTTCAGGCTGGCACCACCGACCAGAGCACCGTCTATCTCCGTCTGCCGGATAAACTCGGCAATATTGTCGGCGGTGACGCTGCCGCCGTAAAGGATACGAACCTTACGGGCAAAACTATCATTATATAATTCAGCAACACGGGAGCGGATAAATCCAATGGTCTGGTTCGATTGCTGGCCGGTAGCTGCCTTACCCGTACCTATTGCCCAGACCGGTTCATAGGCGATAGTCAAAGTGTCAGGAGCACTAATTCCGCCCAGGGACGACCGCAACTGCTCGGTGACGACCTCGGCTGTCCTTCCCGCCTCGTTGTCGGCTAATCTTTCCCCGACACACAAAATAGGCTTCAGTCCGACCTTGAGGGCTGCCCGTACCTTCTTATTAGCAATTTCTCCGGTCTCATTGAAATATTGCCGGCGCTCAGAGTGCCCGATAATAACAAATTCACATACGCCAGCCAGCATCAGCGGGGAAATCTCACCGGTATAAGCCCCCTTCTCCTCAAAATAGACATTCTGTGCCCCCAGTTTTATTGATGTCCCTTTAATCAGCTCCTTTATGTTAACCAGAGAAACGAAGGGCGGGCAAATAACCTTATCAACACTATCGATGGCATCAAGTCCGCGGCGCATGTCATTAACCAGCTTTACAGCTTCACTGACGGTAGTATTCATTTTCCAGTTACCGGCAATCATCGGAATGCGCATTCTAGTCTCCTAAAACGATTTTCTGTAAAGCCCATCCCTCATGAAGACAATCCGAAAACACCGCTTCCTAAGTCCTCTGTCATTCCCGCGAAAGCGGGAATCCAGATTTGAATCTGGTATTCTTGAGCTAGATTCCCGATCAGGTCGGGAATGACAGTTTTCAGACAGCCTCACCCTTAATTTTTGAAGGGCTTCGTTCCTCTATGCCCCAAATTTAGCCAGCTTGAGGGCATTGGCCATCGCCAGTGGCATAATCTGTGTGGCCGGGAACCTGCCCAGTCCGCCCGTAATGCAGGCTGATTCGGAAAACTTAGTGACACGGTCGGGACGGCACCATCTGGAATTCAAAAGTAACGGCACCGGATGCCAGCTATGTCCCTTAAGCAGTGCTGGCGTGGAATGGTCACCGGTAACCACAATAACATCGGGGTGCCTGGCAGTCAATTCCGGTAACGCCTTATCAACCTCTTCTATAATCTTTACCTTTCTGTCGAAGTCGCCATCTTCGCCGGCAGCATCGGTCTCCTTCACGTGTAAAAAGAAAAAGTCAAAGTCGTTGTAGTTCCGTGTCAGCGTCTTAAATTCATCCTTAATAGTTGCCCCCGTCTCCAGAATCTGCATACCGACCAGTCTGGCCAGTCCGCGATACATCGGGTAATCAGCAATGGCGGCTGGTTTCAGTTTATAAATCTCATTCATGCCCGGCAGGTGTGGTCGTTTGGAGAAGCCGCGCATAATGACCATGTTGGCGGGGACACGTCCCGCCAGAATTGTCTTTGCCCGGGCAACAAATCGATTGGCGATATCAGCCATTTTGACGGCTTCCGGCTTTAGAGCAGCAATCGTTTTCGGGCTGACCCCCGATTGCTCCGGGTCAGAATCAGTGACATCGGCCGCCAGACCATCTCCCCGGAACACAGTAATGAAGCGATGCTCCTTTACCGGGCGGACAAAAACACTGACGCCTTCTATTGTCATTCCGTCCAGCAAGCGGCACAACTCGGTATTCTTCTCCGTAGAAATACGGCCGGCACGGCGGTCGGTAATTAAGCCCGCTTTATCCATGGTACTGAAGTTACCCCGAGCAGCGACATCCCCCGGCTGAAGGTCAAAATCGATGCCAATTGTCTCGAAGACACCGCGGCCAATGCTGAAGTTCACCGGGTCATAACCGAACAAAGCCAGGTGCCCCGGACCGCTACCCGGAGTAATCCCGGCACCTACCGGGTCACTGAGACCGCATACGCCTTCACCCGCCAGTTTATCTAGATTCGGCGTGCTGGCTGTTTCTAGCTCTGTCTTTCCGGTTGCCGGATGAGGCAATCCGCCCAGCCCATCCATCACCAGCAATATAATCTTGGTCGGTGAAGACTGGGAAATCTGCTTTATTAGCTCTAAATCAACCATCGTTAATAGAGAGTCCCTGTCTGACTTTTATCAAGAAACACGCTGGAGCATTAGAATTCTTATCGTGAGGTCGTAACTACCTTCAGTTTTACGGCTGCCGGCGAGCCTTTATCAAGCAGAGCTTCCACTCCCGGTAGCGGTTGCCCGCCCAGGAAACTCAGTGAAGCACCACCCCCAGTAGAAACAAAACTCACTTTTTCATCCAATCCCATTTTGGTGACCACTTCGGCCGTAGAGCCCCCGCCGATAATAGTGGTAGTTCCCAAACTGGCCAGGAGTTTGGCCATAGCTCGTGTCCCTTCGGCAAACTGGGCTATCTCATATATGCCCATGGGGCCATTCCAGAAAACCGTCCGGCACTTGCGTAATACTTCACTGAAGTTCTTAATCGTCTGCTGCCCGATATCCACAATCCGTTGACCGCGTGATATATTTTCGATAGATACCTGTATCCCCTTGGCTCCGGGAGCAATTTCATCAGCGACAATCACATCGACCGGCAGCAATAAGCGAACTCCGTTACCTGTGGCTTTCTTCATCAATTCAGCAGCCGTATCCAGTCTGTCTGTCTCAATTAGCGATTGGCCCACTTCATATGATTTAGCCTTGAGAAAAGTGGCCGCCATGCCACCACCAACTAGCAAGAAATCCACCTTAGCCATAATATTTTCCAGCATGCCAACTTTATCGCTTACCTTGGCACCACCGAAAAGCCCGGCAAAGGGATGGGCCGGTTCGCCCAAAAGACCGCCCAGAGTTTCCAGTTCCTTCTCCAGTAACAGCCCGGCTACAGCCGGGAGATAGTCAGCAACTCTGACAATCGAGGCATGCCTTCGATGAGAAGCGCCAAAGGCATCATTAACATAGATATCGGCTAATCTGGCTAAGGCTCGAGCGAAGACAGGACTATCCAGCTCCTCAGCCGAATGAAACCGCAGGTTTTCCAGTAGCAGGACATCGCCGCTTTTCAGCGTCGCTACCGACTTCTCTGTTTCCGAACCGATACAATCCTTGGTGACTCCAACCTGCTTCCCTAACAACTGCGATAAGCGCTGGGCGACCATGGTCAACCGTAGCTTATCAACTACCTTTCCGTCAGGACGCCCCAGATGGGTACAGAGAATAACCCTGGCTCCACGGTCAATAAGATATTTAATCGTCGGCAAAGTTGCCCTGATGCGGCTATCATCAGCAATTGTTCCTTTTTTCTCATTTAGCGGCACATTGAAGTCAACCCTGACCAGAACTCTTTTACCGCTAACCTCGATGTCCCTGACTGTTAACTTGCCCATCTCTCTCCTTTAAACATCGGGATTACTTATTATCTTCAACAAATAAGTTCGGTACACAGAATAACTCCGGCCAGCCTCGATATCTAATCTCGACTCGGTTGACGGTATCATAAAATCAAAATGGGGCAATCTTTGCCCCATTTTTAACCTTTGGCCAGGATTTAGAACCGTCAGAAGAAAGCAGGGTTAAGACCTCTCTGGCTATCCCTTTAGCATCGAGACCATACTTGGCACGAAGGATAGCCGGCTCTCCTTGCTCGATAAACTCATCAGGTAGACCAATACTCTTTACGGAGATAGTGTTTACCCCCGATTTTTGCAGAAGGTCGACAACATTACTGCCGAAGCCACCACTGAGAGTGTTCTCCTCAACGGTAACCACATGCTTAATCCGGGTAACCAGTTCCAGAATCAGTTCAGCGTCCAGCGGCTTAGCAAAGCGGGCATTAACTACCGTTGCCTCAACTCCTTGTGCAGCTAGTTCTACTGCCGCTTCAAGGGCAGGAGCTACCATCGTGCCGATAGCCAGTATAGCGACATCTTCTCCCTGCCTGAGTACTTCGCCTTTACCTACCGGAATGGAGTGCAGCTCTGTATCCAGTTTCACGCCCAAGCCGGCGCCACGCGGGTAACGTACCGCCATAGGATGGCCTGTTTTTACCGCCGTGTAAAGCAGGTGTTGAAGCTCGTTTTCATCCTTCGGCGCCGACACAATAAGATTGGGCACCAGCGTCAGATAGGAGAGGTCGAAAGTACCCTGATGAGTCTTGCCGTCATCACCGACAATACCACTGCGGTCAATGGCAAAAATGAGCGGTAAATCCTGCAGACAAACATCATGGATAATCTGGTCAAAAGCACGTTGCAGAAAAGTGGAATATATGGCAACAACAGGTATATAACCCTGGGTAGCCAGCCCGGCAGCAAAAGTAACCGCGTGTTGCTCACAGATGCCGACATCAAAGACACGTTCCGGAAATTCAGCCGCAACAACACTCAAACAATTCCCCTCAGGCATAGCCGGCGTAATCACCACTAATTTGGGGTTTGCCCGAGCCAAACCAAGCACGGTCTGAGCAAAAACCTCACTATAAGTCGGTACTGTACGATGATTATTACTCTTGGCGGGTACACCATGAAAGTAAATAGCATCACCTTCAGCAGGGCGATAACCCTTGCCTTTGGTGGTAACAGCGTGAATCAGAGTCGGCTTCAAGCGGTAATCACGCGCCTTGATGAGGGCAGCTTCAAGTTCACGAAGGTTATGTCCGTCTACCGGCCCCATATAAGTAAAACCAAGCTCTTCCCAGAGCATGGTGGGCATAACCAGGCTTTTGAAGCCACTCTCAACGTGACGGGTTGCCTGCCGCAGCTTTTTACCCAGTGGCAGAATACTGAGCAGACGTTTCCCCTTTTCTTTGGCCAGGTGGTAACGATGGTCAAAACGCACTTTACCGAGTAATTTGGCCAAGGCGCCAACGGTCGGTGAAATTGACATCCCGTTATCGTTCAAAACAACAATAAGCCGGGAGCCCAGATGTCCGGCTTGATTCAGTGCCTCAAGAGCCATTCCCCCGGTTATCGCCCCGTCACCGATAACCGCCACCACATAATAATCATCGCCGGAAAGGTCACGGGCAACAGCCATACCCAGAGCCGCCGAAATTGAGGTGCTGGCGTGGCCGGCACCAAACGGGTCATGTTCACTTTCATTCCGGCAGGTAAAACCGGACAGTCCTTCATACTGACGGAGCGAAGCGAATTGGCGTCTTCTACCGGTAAGCAGTTTATGGGTATAGGCTTGATGACCTACATCCCAGATAATCTTGTCTCTGGGACTATCAAATACCCGGTGCAGCGCTAAAGTAAGCTCGACAACCCCCAGATTGGAAGCCAGGTGCCCCCCATTAGTAGAAATGACAGTCACCAGTTCTTCTCTGATTTCAGAGGCTAGCTGCTTAAGCTCTTCCTCGGTCAGCAACTTCAAATCTGCGGGGCTGTCTATTCTATCTAAAAACTTCGCCATTATCAACTGCTCACGGTTGGGTGCGAAATCTTCATCATACTAACAATCTCAATGAGCTATTGTCAAGATGTCCACCGTGAATAGACAGGTGAAGTCGAGCGACAGTCTCCGACTTGACGCTAAAACACCCGTTTGCTACACTGCCAGAGTGCCGCTTCTCGAGCAACAGCTATTACAGTTCATCACCTCTATCTATAGCCGGATGCAATGGCCGGGAGTTGTTGTACTCATGGCGATAGAAAGTGCCTGTATCCCTTTACCCAGTGAACTGGTTATGCCCCTGGCCGGCTGGATACTTATCAGGGAACAATCTCTGCCGGTTATCTATATATTGGTAGCCGGTGTCTATGGAGCTCTGGGCAACACTATCGGCTCGGTTATCACTTACGCTATCGGCATGTGGGGAGGCCGCCCTTTCCTGGAAAAATATGGGAGGTATTTGCTAATATCCCACTATGACCTCACCATAGCCGACCGATGGTTTAACAGGACAGGCAGCTGGTCAATCTTCATCTCCCGTTTGCTACCGGTGGTGCGCACTTTTATCAGCCTACCCGCCGGCATAGCCCGCACGCCCTTCATCAAGTTCCTGGTTTATACATTTGCCGGTTCTTTTATCTGGAGCGTGGGATTAACCTATGGTGGTTATCGTCTGGGTGAGCACTGGGAACAAGTACGAAATGTCATGCGCCCGTTCGACCCGCTCATCGGCATTGCCATCATTGCCCTTCTCGTTTTCTACATTTACCGGCATATACGACACCCCCATACAACTAATCAGGATAGTTAGCACCTCTACCTTGACCACCTCTCCTCTTCATGCTAAATTTGATGGGTGACAGGATGTCCCTGTAGCTCAGGCGGATAGAGCGGCTGCCTTCTAAGCAGTAGGTCGTGGGTTCGAATCCCTCCAGGGACGCCAGACAATCAACCTGCCAACTCCCCGATTTTCTTTAAGTCAAGCTCTTACGGACACGGTAGGACGCTACCACCAGGGTCAACACACCCATTACCGCCAGAATAACCGTTTCTAACCACAGGTATTCCATACCTACTCCCTTAACGATAATGCCGCGGACGATGCGCAGGTAATAGGTCAGGGGCAATACCGCCGAGACCCATTGCGCCGGTTCTGGCATGGATTCGACCGGAAAGACAAACCCACTGAGTATGACACTGGGCAGCAGTATCATCATACTGGCCTGCATGGCTTGAAACTGGGTACGGGATATGGTGGAGATGAGAAGGCCAATGCCCAGAGAGAACATCAGAAAGAGAGAAGTCAGCGCTAAAAGCAACAGCAGATTGCCCCGGATTGGCATACTGAATACCACTGATGCCGTCGTCAGCACCAGAATTACCTGAGTATAGGCAATAATAATATAGGGAATAAGCTTACCCACAATCAGTTCACCCCGCCGTAAGGGAGTGACATTGAGCTGTTCGATGGTACCGTTTTCTCGTTCACGGACAATGGCAAAGGCGGTAAGCATCACTGTGAGCATCTGGAGGATAAGCCCTACCAGGCCGGGGAGATAAAAAATTGAGCTCTGCATGGCCGGGTTATACCAGACTCTCGGTTCGAGCAAGACAGGTAGTGATACCTTACTGAGCTGTGCCTGGCTCATCAGTTCAGCGCCTTTCGCCTGCACAATAAGACTGGCATTAGCCAGCGCCTGTATGCCGGCGGTTGGCTCGGAGCCATCGGTGAAGAATTGCACCCGGGCTGTCTCTCTCCGGCTCAGATGATGGGAGTATTCAGGAGGTATCACCAGGGCTACCCTGGCTTCACCCGATTCGATACGCTGCGTAATATCACGATAATCAGTGGCATAGTAGTTAACCGAGAAGAATTCCGTCTGGCTGAAGCTTTCGATAAGTTCGCGGCTTTCCGGAGTCCGGCTCGCGTCCCAGACCACCAGCGAGACATTCTTGATATCTGTGCTCAGAGCGTAGCCAAAGAGGGTCATCTGAATTATGGGGATAGCGATTATCATCCCTAGAGTACGCCGTTCACGCCTGAGCTGGATAAATTCCTTGAAAATAATGCTGACAATACGCTGCCACATGGTCAGGCTCCTTTCTGACTATTCCGGCCAACTAGAGATTTCCCTTGCTCTTCGTACTTTTCGACCACCGAGATAAACACATCCTCCAGGGTAAATGGTATCTGGTTAATAGCAGAGACGGAAATATGGCCGCTTTCTAAAAGTCTCCTGATTTCTGGAGACGCAGTGCTGACATCATCAACCTCGATATGGATAGCCGTACCGAATAGGCTCACCTGATGATAACGAGCATCCCCAGATAGTAATTTCAGTGCTCCCACATAGTCTGAACAGACCACTTCCAGCAGTTCTCCTTTGACCTGGTTAGCCTTGAGCTGTTGCGGACTGCCCAGGGCAATCAATTTCCCCTGGTAAAACATGCCCAGGCGGTGACAGTGCTCCGCCTCATCCATATAGTGAGTGGTAATCAATATGGCTGTGCCTCTGGCCGCCAGTTCCTGTATCAGCACCCAGAATGAGCGGCGAGAAAGCGGGTCAACCCCGGACGTTGGTTCATCCAGAAAAATCACCTCCGGACTATGGATAATGGCGCAGCCCAGTGCCAACCGCTGTTTCCAACCCCCGGACAATTCGATGGGCATTAATTTCTCTTTACCCCGCAGGCCAGCCATGTCCAGGACCCATTTTTTCCCTTCCGCCAGCTGTGCTATGGAGAGTCCATAGAGACCACCGTACAGGTCGATATTCTCCTCCACAGAAAGGTCAGCAAAAAGAGAAAATCTCTGCGACATGTAGCCCATTCTGGAGCGTGCTGACGCCGTCTCCACAGCCATGTCCTGACCGAGCACATAAGCGTTCCCCGAAGTTGGCGCCAGGAGACCGGTAATCATGCGGATGGTCGTAGTCTTGCCAGAACCGTTGGGCCCCAACAGCCCCAAAATTTCACCCCTCCTGACCTCAAAACTTACTTTATCCACTGCCGTAAAGTCATCGAATTTCCGAGTCAGACCTTCAACTTGAATGGCAACCTCACCTAGCTCTTTTCCCTTGGCTAAAGCACCGGGTAAATCAACTTCCCGGCTCCGGCTTGAAAGCCCGTCTCCCAGTATAGCCAGACGGCTCACAAAAACATCTTCCAGTCCCGGGGGTACAGACCTGATGTCCTCTACCACTATGCTATTTTGCTTGAGTAAGTATTCGACCTCCGGGCGGCGCTTTTGGGCATCATCTACCATAACGTGGATGGCATTGCCAAACAATTGAGAGGCAGCGAAGAGAATCGATTGCTTTAGAACTGTTACCGCTCGGCGAACCGGACTAGCCCTGATTTGTAACAGTTCCCCGGGCAGTGCTGTTTTCAAGTTCTGCGGAGTATCACAGGCGATGACTTGTCCCCGGTGCATAAAGGCAACTCTGTTGAATCTTTCCGCCTCATCGAGATACGGGGTTGACACCAGGACAGTAATGCCCCGGGACAGGAAACCGCTAATTATTCTCCAAAAATCGCGGCGTGAAACCGGGTCAACTCCGGTAGTAGGCTCATCCAGAAAAATAACCTCGGGTTCGTGTATCAGACTGCAAGCAAGGGCTAGCTTTTTTTGCATGCCTCCGGAGAGGTGCTCGGCATGTCGCTGCCGAAACGGCTCCAGGCGGCAGAAGCTTAACAGCTCTTTCTTGCGAGGTTCGCTGACATCGCGCGGTATGTTGCGCAGTCGGGCGAAGAAGTCCAGGTTCTCTTCTACAGTCAGCGTCGGGTACAGATTGAAACGTTCTGACATATAGCCGATTTTCTCTTTAATTTGAGACGCCTGCTGCACCGTATCCATGCCGAGAATTCTGGCTTCACCGGCAGATGGAGCGCTCAGGGTACACAGCATCCGAATTGCCGTCGTCTTACCCGCGCCATCAGCACCTACCAGTCCGAATAGCTCCCCGCGTTCCACTTTCAGTTCCAGTCCGCTTACAGCGAGAACATTCTGGAACTTTTTCTGGAGACCCCTGGTTTCAATCGCCGGAATATTTATCGTCGTCAAACTGTTATCCTTCAGGACCGGTTATTATCCGGGCATCAGCCGGCATACCCGGTTTCAGCTTTTGCTCCGTGTTGTCCAGGCTGATTTTAACAGCGAAGACCGTCTTCTCTCGCTCCTCTTTCAACTGGACATTCCGCGGCGTAAACTGTGCCTGAGGTGAAATGAATGTTACCTTTCCGGAGAAACTCTCACCAGGATATGAATCCACGGACACTCTTACCATCTGCCCCAGTTTTACCAGCCCGATTTTGCCCTCAGGAACATAGGCGGTGAGAGTTACCCTGGCCAGTTCGGTAATGCTAAGAATACGGGCACCGGGAAGGGCTATCTCGCCGACTTCGGCATCGCGGGCAGCCACTACCCCGGAGATAGGCGAAAGCAAGACCATCCTACTAATTTGCACCTTCAAAACATCCAGAGATGCCTGTGCTTGCTCTACCTGTGCCGTCGCCAGCCCGACTGCCTTCTCAGCCACTTCTATTGCTGCCAGCGAAGTTTGATAGGTAGCGTATGACTGGTCGACGATGGCATTTATTTCTTGTGGATTGTTCCTGATATTTAACAAACTCTGTAATACCATTTGCGCACCATCACGCTGTTGTCTAGCAAAAGCTCGGTCCCAGGGGCCTTTGGGTAATGGACTATACAAAGTAGGGTCTTTTGAATATTCCACCGCCAGTTCCGCCATATCCAGCTGGCTTTGAGCCTGAGCAATCCGGGCATCCAGTTCCAGCGGATTTTTCTGTACATCCACGGCATCTTCCCAGGCTTTCTTAGCGCCATCGCGATATATCATGGCCTGGCTACGAGACGCCGTAGCCTGCTCCAGAGCGCTACGGGCTACTTTGACCGCTGCCTCAGCCTGCTGTAATTGGGCTTGCTGCAGAGAGTCGTCCAGCTTTACCAGGGTGTTACCGGCAGTTACGGCGCTGCCTTCGTCGACAGCGATATCGACAATACGCCCGCTAACTTCCGCAGCAATAGCGACATTCCTGGCTTCGATAAATCCCGAAGTTAAAATATCTGCGGAAGTCTGCGGAGAGACAGACTTAGCCAACCACCAGACTGCGGTCGAAATCAGTGCCAGGATAATAATCAGTATGATTGCCAGTCTAAGCCGTTTCACATTATCCTCCTTCCCCTGTCTCCTATAGTATCACCTTTATTGCTGAGAAAGCCCTACCTCAAAAAAATACATTGAGTAGAACAACTTGTCAACAGGAGGATAAAGCTCAAAGGGAGTCAAATCACATGCGGAAGACCGAAGCGCCATTCACACTTTGAAGAATGTCATTGCCAAGCCGAGGCTTATTCCTGCAGGCTCCGCCGTAGAGAAGCAGCATTCCTCAACCTTAGTGAATTAGTCAATAGCTTTTTTCTCAGACGAATACTCTGGGGAGTAATCTCAACCAGCTCATCATTTTGGATGAAATCAATGGCTTGCTCCAGGCTAAAGATAATGGCAGGAGTCAGCTTTACGGCAATATCGGAAGTGGATGAGCGCACATTGGTCTTCTTCTTTTCCTTGCAGACATTGACGGGTATATCCTGCAGCCGGGCATGCGTGCCGACTATCATACCTTCGTAGACCGGCGTGCCCGGTTCGATGAAGGTGTCGCCCCGTTCTTGAGCGTTATTAAGACCATAGGCCACAGCAATACCTTCCTCCGATGCCACCAGAACGCCACTACGAGTGGTGACGATTTCCCCGCGCCATGGCTCATAACCGATAAAAAGGGTATTCATAATGCTGTCACCGCGGGTAGAGGTCAGAAAAGCACTGCGAAAACCAATCAGTCCTTTGGTGGGGATACGGAATTCCAAACGTAAGTTATCACGACCATCATTACGCATATCGGTAAGCTGCGCCTGCCGTTTGCTCAGCATCTCGGTTAAAACTCCGACATATTCGCTCCTGGTATCAATGGTCAGAGCCTCTACCGGTTCCACGAGGTTACCGTCCACTATCTTGGTGATAGCTTCCGGACGGGAGACCTCAAATTCATAGCCTTCCCGGCGCATGGTCTCAATCAAGATAGCCAGGTGCAGTTCTCCCCGGCCCTTTACCAGAAAAGTATCCGCACTATCTGTATCCTGCACGCGGAGGCTGAGATTAGTTTCCAATTCCTTATAGAGCCGTGCCCGTAACTGGCGGGTGGTACAAAAGCGCCCCTCGCGGCCGGCGAAAGGTGAGGTGTTCACGCCAATGGTCATCTCTATCGTCGGTTCGCCAATCTCGATGCGTGGTAGCGCTTCAGGCTGCTCCGCACTGGCAACGGTATCACCAATACTGACCTTCTCAATACCGGTAACGGCGACGATATCACCCGCCTCAACTGCCTCTACCTTGAGGCGTTTCAGGCCCAGATAAGTAAACACCTCATCTATTTCATAACGGGTCACACTCCCATCAGAACTCAAAACGGCTACGGAATCATGGGGGGCGACTTTACCTCTCCAGATTCTGCCGATGGCTATTTTACCCTTATGGCTGTCATAGTCCAGGTTAGAAACCAGCATCTGGAAGGGTCCGCTGGTAATCTGAGGCGGGGGCACTTTTTCCAATATGCAATCAAACAGGGGAGAGATATCCTTGCCTTTGGTTCCCAGTTCGGCCACCGCAATACCTTCCCGCCCACTGGCATATAACAATGGGAAGTCAAGCTGGTCAGCGCTGGTAGCTAGCTCCAGGAACAGGTCCTGGGTGAGCCTGATTATTTCGTCTATCTGCGAATTATCCCGGTCTATCTTATTGATGACCACGATGGGTTTTAGTCCCTTGGCCAGGGCCTGGCGCAGCACAAACTTAGTCTGCGGCATGGGGCCTTCTATCGAGTCCACCAGCAGCAAGCAACCGTCCGCCATACTAATGACTCGCTCTACCTCTCCGCTGAAATCAGCATGCCCCGGGGTATCGATGATATTGATTTTGACCCCCTTATAGAGCACGGCGGTGTTCTTGGCCATAATTGTAATACCCTTTTCACGCTCAAGGGTATTACTGTCCATTATCAGCTCACCGACCACCTCGTTATCCCGGAACAAGTGGCTTTGCTTAAGCATAGCGTCGACCAGGGTGGTCTTGCCATGGTCGACATGGGCAATAATGGCTATATTTCTGATGTCATCACGATATTTCATTTAGGCTGGTGAAACCTCACTTCTATCCATTTCTTCGGTACCCGTACCGGGCATTATTATCGTCCTTTTGTCACGAATTGATGATAGCTGAGAGAACATACGATTTCCTGAGGAGGGAAATAGTCACTAAAACTTCCGATAAAGCAGGCATGTTTTAGTGTGTCTTCAGCAACACTATCGGTAACGACGGTAACGTTGAAAAGTCGCTTCATCCGGAAGCCGGGGACAGTTTGCCTTGGTGAAGTAGCAATTCATACCAATACATATCATACAGCAAAGGCGGCTTTTTTACAAAAGCCGCCCTCTATCCAGTAACTACCAGATGGTTGTTACCGGTTCACCCGTTTCGTACTACGTGCCGCCCTAATCGGCGCGGAGAATTGATACTGCAGTTGTTGTTACGGAGCCTAGCGTTTTTTAAATGTCGCGCAGTCAGCGTGTTTATCATGACTGTCCACATTTATTTTAGGAGCCTGGCACTCTAACTGAGTATTGAACTTACAGTCTGAAGCCAGGCAGGCCCCTATTCCGCCTTTGGCATCCGCATACCCGCCCCGGCTGCTGGCATGAGTGTAGGTGTTGCATTCTGCGTGCGGGCCGACCGTTATACCTAGTGTACGGCAACAGTTCCCCTTGTTATAGGCACAGTTTACCATATTGCACTTCGTAATCAGAGTCATTTCCATTGCTTCCACCTCCAAGTGCTTTTAATATTATATTTTAGCAAACAGAGCATCTAAAAGTCAAAAAATTGATGGCCGAAAAGTTATAAAATCGTGACATTTACCGAAATGGATGCACCCCTTGTAGTGAGACGAGTTAAGATGTTAGATTTGTGGTAAAGATGACGAACAAGAATAACAGTCGGTTTTCCCTGCGTAATCTGAGAACCTTCGATTCCCTTAAGAATCCGGTTTACCGTCTCTACTTTAGTGGTTCCCTGGGGCTGATGGCAGCGATGAATATGCACTGGATGACCAATTCTCTGCTCATCTACCGTATCACCGGTTCAGCCACTATGCTGGGACTGATGTCCGTTCTCAGTGCCGTCCCCCAGTTTGCGCTGGGTCTCTTCGGCGGCACCGCCGCCGACCGGATGCAGAAGAAGAACATCATCATCGTCGCACAGAGCGGCTCGGCATTAGTTGCCCTGGGTATCGCTTTCACCCTGACTACAGGCTACATCAGCCCTGAACGTAACAGCTCATGGTGGGTACTGATAGCGGCCGCCATTCTCCAGGGAAGCATCATGAGCCTGATGATGCCTTCACGGCAGGCCATGGTCCGCGAGATTGTCACTGGCGAACAGTTAATGAACGCGATAGCTCTCAACAACCTGGGAATGAATATCTTCCGGCTCGTCGCTCCGGCACTGGCCGGTTTTCTCATTGATTTCTTCGATTTCAAAGCTGTCTACTTTACCATGGCCGGCCTCTACCTGCTGGCCACAATCTTTACCGCTTTTCTGCCGCGCACCAGTAAAATCACGGCAAATCCCGCTAGTCCACTGGCTGATATTAAGGACGGAGTAAAGTATATCCGCTATGAAACAACGATTCTCTTGCTTATCCTCTTTAGCCTTTTCACTATTCTACTATCGATGCCCTACATGACGCTGATGCCCATCTTCACTGATGACATTCTTAAAGTCGGTGCCAGAGGAATGGGGATACTGAGCAGCGTTTCCGGCGTCGGTGCTATGGTCGGTTCGCTTATCCTTGCCTCGCTACCTAATCAGAAACGCGGCTCCATGCTACTAGCCAGCGGTGTAGTGCTGGGACTGTCTCTGGTTGCCTTCTCATTTTCCCGCATCTGGTACCTCTCTCTGGCTATTATCATCTTTGTCGGCCTGGGCCAGGCGGGGCGGATGACCCTGAGTAATACCCTACTCCAATACTATGTGAAAAATGAGTACCGGGGACGGGTAATGAGCATGCTCCAGATGGAGTGGGCAATAAGTAGCCTGGGTGCTTTCTTCGCCGCTTTATTAGCCGAGTCTATGGGTGTGCAGTGGGCAGTTGGCGGGTTCGCCCTGGTTCTGGCGCTCCTATCCGTGCTGTCCTTCATCTTTGTTCCACGGCTGAGAAAGTTGGACTAGCCGGACTGACTGACTTGAGTCCCGAGCCAGAGTTAAATTCAAGGCTTGAACTCAACTTGCGTTATTACGACAAATAGTTATAAAATCGGATTAAGACCACTGTAAAATCTATCTTATCGTCAGCATTCTTCCGGAGATAAAAGTATGGCCTACAAAATATTATTAAGGGAAGACCTGGTGCCTAAAATCCATCTGTTTAAGCTCGCCGCACCCGATGTCGCCAGGAAAGCTCAAGCAGGACAGTTTGTTGTTATCAGGATTGATGAAAAGGGTGAGCGTATCCCCCTGACCATTGCCGACTGGGACAGGAAGGAGGGGAGCGTTACCATCGTTTTCATGGAAGTGGGCACAACTACCAACCGTTTGGCCCAGCTTAAAGCCGGCGATTCGGTCACTGATTTTGTCGGCCCACTCGGTGTACCTACCCATATTGAGAAATTCGGTACCGTTGTCTGCGTTGGCGGAGGGTTCGCCGTAGCCACTATAATGCCCATAGCTCGAGCCATGAAAGAGGCGGGGAATAAAGTTATTTCCATTATGGGTTCGCGGAACCGTAGCCTTATCTTCTGGGAAAATGAGCTGCGTCGTGTCAGCGACCAGCTAATAGTCACTACCGATGACGGCTCTTACGGTCGCAAAGCACTGGTGACCGAACCACTGAAAGAAGCGCTGGAAACTAATAAGAAACCCGACCGGGTGATTGCCATTGGCCCAAGTATCATGATGAAGTTCTGCGCCGAGACCACCCGTCCTTTTGGTGTGAAAACAATCGTCAGCCTGAATCCGATAATGGTTGACGGTACGGGAATGTGCGGCTGCTGCCGGATATCTGTTGGCGGCGTAACCAGATTTGCCTGCGTGGATGGTCCTGATTTTGATGGCCACCAGGTAGACTGGGACTTACTCTTTACTCGCCAGCGTATGTACCTTGACGAAGAGAAGATTTCCTTTGCCCAATGGCAGTCCCGCCACAGCGTTCCATCTTAATTAAAAGTCCGGAGATAAAACGATGCCAAAAGTCAACTTAAAGCGAGAGCCGATGCCCAGACAGGACCCCAAGCTACGGGGCGGTAACTTTAACGAGGTTGCTCTGGGTTACCAGCCGGAGCCATCCCAACTCGAAGCCGACCGATGCTTACAGTGTCCCAAGCGCCCTTGTATTGAGGGTTGTCCGGTAGGAATAAATATTCCGGGTTTCGTTGAGGCTCTGCGTGAAGGTAACCTGCCGGAAGCTGCCAGGATACTTAAAGACAAAAACAGCCTGCCCGGCATCTGCGGACGGGTCTGCCCTCAGGAGACGCAGTGTGAGTCCGTCTGCGTACTGGCCAAGCCCGGCGCACCAGTAGCTATTGGCCGCCTGGAGCGCTTTGTGGCCGACTGGGAGAGGTCCAATAAACAACCGGGTCAGCAGGCAGCAGCCCCTCCGGCCAAACCGACTGGTAAGCGAGTAGCGGTCGTCGGCTCAGGGCCAGCCGGACTAACCGTAGCCGCTGATTTAGCCAAACTGGGACACAGCGTTACCCTCTTTGAAGCACTACATGTTGCCGGTGGAGTATTGATGTATGGTATCCCGGAATTCAGATTACCCAAAGAAATTGTCCAGGCTGAGGTCAACTATATTACCTCTCTGGGAGTGGAACTCAAGCTGGACTCGGTGATAGGTAAGATTGACACTGTGGACGAGTTATTGAGCAACGGCTATGATGCCGTTTTCCTGGGGACCGGTGCCGGACTGCCGATGTTTCTGAATATTCCCGGTGAAAATCTCAACGGCATTTATTCAGCCAATGAATTCCTGACCCGGGTTAATCTGATGAAAGCTTATGACTTCCCCAAATATGATACCCCGGTGAAGATTGGTAAAAGGGTAGCCGTGATTGGTGCCGGTAACGTGGCTATGGATTCAGCCCGGTGTGCTCTCAGGCTGGGGGCTGAAGATGTTTCTATTGTCTACCGACGTTCTAAAGAAGAAATGCCAGCCCGGCGTGAGGAAGTGGAGAACGCTGAAGAAGAGGGTATCCAGTTCCGGTTTTTAACTAATCCCAAGCGCTTCCTGAGTAACGAGCAGAACCGGGTGGTCGGCATGGAGTGCTAT
>JACPSA010000137.1 GCA_016193545.1 Chloroflexota bacterium | reverse complement strand
GGCGACGAAACCAATGGCTGCTTGATGGACTGATTCCGGTATGAGGCTACCCAGGGCCGCTCCAATCGGATACATGATAGCCGCTAGTAGCAGCATGCCTATTATGCGGCTGAGTCGATAATTTTGACTCTTCATGACCAGCGTCGTAGTATAGCCCTGAGGTATCTCATGCGCAACGACAGCCAGAGTCACCAGGAAGCCCAAGCGAGGGTCTGTGAGATAAGCAACGGCAATGCCAGCCCCATCGATAATGTTGTCCGAAGCCATACCCAAGACGGTAATCCAGCTAACTCCGGTTATTTCGCACTCACTTTCACCACATTGGTGTAGTGACAAACCTTTATCGATAAGGTACATAACGAAGAATCCGATACCAACCAGAGCCCAGTTAGCTTCGATGTTGGCTTCTGGTAGGAGTTCAAAGAAGGCCGCAGAAATAACCGTCCCGCTGGCAAAGGCAAGAACATAACGGGTGCTGATGAACTTCAGACGCGGGAAAAACGGGGCGAATCCACCTATCAAATCAGTCAATCCCGCTACAAAAGCCAGTATTATTGCCATCTCAGATAAAGAACTCCCCTTGGATAATACACTGTCCCCCAGACTCGACTGGTAATGAGGCGATTATCGTATGTCATTGCGCTGCTGTCAAGTCCCTTCCAGTTTTCTAGACCGTTCATCTAATGCCGTGCCACGCCAATAAGCTCGGTTAGATTATTGATTTTCTCTTTTTGGAGAAACTGCTCGATTCCGGCCAACACGTCAAGGTGAGCCTGAGGGTTGTTAAAGCCAGCCGTGCCTATCTGGATAGCACTGGCTCCGGCCATAATGAACTCCAGGGCATCCGCTGCGGTAGTGATGCCGCCGCAGCCAATGACTGGTATGTCCAGAGTACCGGCGACCTCATATACCATGTAGAGTGCCACCGGTTTTATGGCTGGCCCGGATAGTCCGCCGGTCGTGTTGCCTAATGTGGGCTTACGCTGGTTGATATCTATCGTCATACCCTTCAGGGTGTTAATGAGAGAGACAGCATCAGCACCGGCTTCAGCTACGGCTACGGCTACTCTGGCGATATCACCGGTGTTGGGGGTCAATTTGACCAGTACCGGCAGGGAGGTGGCTTTTCTGACGGCGGCTGTGACCTCAGAGGCGGAACCCGGATTGGCTCCAAACTCGGCACCACCGGCACTGACATTAGGGCAGCTGATGTTCACTTCAATAGCACTCACTCCGCTGATGCCGTCAAGCCGGTGGGCTAGTTGGGCGTAATCGTCAACGCTCTCGCCGGCAATATTGACGATTACTGGCACAGTCCATTTCGACCAGATTGGTGCCTTCTCTTTAATTAAAGCGTCAACGCCGATATTCTGCAGTCCGATTGAGTTGAGCAAGCCACTGGCTGTCTCGGCTAATCTCGGCTGAGGGTTACCGTCCCTGGGTTTCATGGTAGTCCCTTTGCAGACGATAGCCCCCAGCTTTTGAATATCAATCAGGTGGCTGTATTCGGTGCCGTAGCCAAATGTGCCGGAGGCGGTCATTACCGGGTTGCGTAGCAATAGCCCCCGCGGGTGTTTGGGGGCTAGTTGGACTGTAAGGTTCACTTTCTTTCTCTCTCCTCTGAAGATTATAGGGTATATCAGCTTAAGGGGCAACCTGTTCCAGTGAAGAGGATAGGCTCTGTTACTTACCTATGAAAATAAGCCGTGCGGTGGCGGTTGCTAAAGCGGACTAAATAGTATACATTGAAGATATATTGTTTACTAAGGTACCGTCATTGCGAGGGGCGACCTGCTCGCCGAACAGGTTCTCTGGCAGGCGAGAGCCCGAGGCAATCCGAATCCAGTCCCAGAAACGGATTGCTTCGCTTCGCTCGCAATGACACAGGGGAGTTTTTAAGGTTAATAAACGGTTTCTTTGAAGATATAGTTGAAGATATGATATACTTTGGCACTTTCGGTTTTAGCAGGATTCGCCAGCTGGACAGTATCGCTGAGAAGACCTTCATCTTCGCCAATAATCACTGGCGTGGTCAGGCAGTCGGTACCATCCGTCAACTGCGGGCGATGCTGGACTAATCTGTTCAATCACTATTGCTCTCTAAGGTAACACTTAAAATATATTAGCTTACCTGTCAGCATCCAGACCAGGCAAATCGAAAAGAGTTCATGCCAAGTTGACAGGTGGATGGGAGGAGAACAAGTGAGTACTAAGTTTAGTCACCTTCGCTTACGTTTGGAGGATGAGAAGAAGCATTTACTCGGAGACCTGGAGCAACTGCAAGCTGCTGGCCGGCCTGATGAAGTGAGGCGGGAGGGTAGTCCTTTTGGTAAGAGGGAGGAAGAGGCTACTGAGAGCTTTGAACTGGAGAAGAGGCTGGCTGTGGAGAAACAGACAAAAGACCACCTGGCGGCAGTAGAGCATGCTTTGCATAAATTTGAAGAGGGTACCTATGGCTTGTGTGACAATTGTGGCAAACCGATAGACCCGGCCCGGCTGGAAGTACTGCCTCAGGCGACCCTGTGTATGGAATGTAAAGGAAAGAATGAAAAGGGCAGGTCATCCACTGGGTAAATGGCGGAACGTGGTCTTTGCCCTTACTGCCTTGCTGGTGGTAGCGGCTGACCAGCTCAGTAAGCTCTGGATAAGGTCCAATCTGGTTGTAGGGCAATCATTACCGGCGACGGGCCTGTTTCAGTTAACCCATGCCCATAATAGCGGGGCGGCTTTCGGTTTATTTCAAGGTCAGTCATTCCTGCTAACCCTGGTTGCTCTGGTTGGTATCGGCACTATTTTACTTCTGGTCTTCTTTTTTTCTCACCATTTCTCTGTTTTGAATGACTGGTTGACAGGGTTTGCCCTCGGTTTAATTCTGGGTGGAACAATCGGTAACCTGACTGACCGGCTGCGTTTGGGCTATGTCACCGACTTCATCGATATCGGTATCTGGCCGGCGTTTAACATTGCCGATTCGGCGATAGTCATCGGGGTTATCCTGTTTGCTTACTCTCTCCGTCTGGCTACGAGAGTCCGGGCTTAACCAGCTCGAAGAGTCTTCGACTGGACCGGTGAGGAACGATTTTGGCAGGTAGTATTAGGGTATCCCGCCTGGTTGTCGATAAGCCGGGGGCCCGCCTTGATAAGTATGTCAGCGAGCGCTTACCGGAAATCTCCCGCACGCAGGTTCAAAAGCTGATTGCCGATGGCAATATTACGGTTAACGATGCTATTGCCAGGGCGGGACTCAAACTTAATGTCGGTGATAGGATAACTGTTAGCCTGTCTCCTCCCGCCCCCAGTACTTTACAGCCTGAGGCTATACTCTTAAATATTCTCTATGAAGATGATGACCTGCTGGTTATCGATAAGCCGGCGGGGCTGACGGTCCACCCGGCGCCGGGGCACCCGTCTCATACTCTGGTCAACGCTATCCTGTCCCATTTAGCCAGCTTGCCGGAAACGGATGATTGGCGTCGTCCTGGTATTGTGCACCGGCTGGACAGGGATACTTCTGGAGTGATGGTGGTCGCCAAGAATAGCGCCGCTCACCTGAATCTGGCGGAGCAGTTTAAAGCCCGTTCGGTGATAAAGGTCTATTCCGTGCTGGTCAAGGGGAGGCTGATGCCGGAGGACGGTGCTATCGAGGCGCCGGTGGGGCGCGACCGCCGACACCGGGAGCGTATGGCGGTGGTGGCTGAGGACAAGGGCCGGCAAGCCCGGACTCAGTACCATGTCGTTAAATATATCGATAAATATACTCTGCTTGAGGTCAGGCCGGAGACCGGGCGCACTCACCAGATACGCGTCCATCTGGCGGCCATCGGCTATCCGGTGCTGGGTGATGCCGTGTATGGCGTCAAGTCACCCTATCTGTCACGGCAGTTTGTCCATGCCTCCCGCCTGGGCTTCAAGCTGCCCTCCACCGGCCAGTATGTCGAGTTCCAGTCAGAACTACCGACTGATTTGGCGCAGGCGCTGGAAAAGATTGGCTAGAAACTTGGGGGGTGGGATGGTAGGATAGGAAAGAATATGGAGAGTCTACAAGATGACTAAATTATATGGCGTTTCCATTATTAATAAGCACGACGTATGGTTGAGAGAAGATGAGGAGAATCCAAATAACTGGATAATGATGAGTAAAGAGAAGCTTGAACAACATCTCCAGAGGAAAATGACAAGTATTGAAAAAGTATTATTGAAGAATAACTATGTTGCGCCTCTGAAGAAAATATACAAGGAAATCGTACAATATCGTACTTTAACTGGACAGACCCCTTTTAAGACAATTCAGGAAAGAGTGTAGAGAGACCCTAGATTTACGAGAATCGGTTTAGGTGTTTATGCTTTAACAGAATATCTTGAAAAACTACCCAAAATAACCGCACCAAAAGCAGAGGCTGAAAAGAAGGACCGGTTGCACGCAAAGATTCAAGGGATGTTAATTGAGATTGGAAATAATAGGAATGAGGTCGAGGATACTATCCCATTACTGAAAATGAGCCATATTGCCAGATGGCGATACCGAGGCAAGCAAAGAATAATACCAGAATCAGCAGGCTCACCATCCAGACATTACTATGCCTGAGCAGGATACCAAGTCCGGCAGCAATTATCAGCGCCGGCCAGAACTGCCACAGGTTTCCCCAGAGACCCCAAGGCAGGACATTCAAGCTCTGCAGCAGAAACACCACCCCCAGAAAGAGCAGGAAGATACCCCCTACCGGCACGGAGTGTTCTACTGCCTGCTTACCTTCTGACATAGCTATTTCCTCCGGGTACTCAATATTACTACCAGCCCGATGGCAATCAGAATAAGCGGCCAGAGATAAGCCCACCGCAGCCACCACAAAAGCTTAAAACTCCCTAACAGGAAAAAGACACCAAGAAGAATGAGAATGATACCGAGGATACTGCTGCTGTGGTGCCGCGCTTTAGATACTGGCTCTGAGTCACCTTCTTTAACAAAGGCAGAGCGGACTCCCTGCCCGAACCGGTTGGCTGACTCCTTAATCTCCGCCACATTTTCCTCAACAACATCTCTAGGGGTGGTTGCCTGGGAACTCTCCAGGGGAACCACGATTGC
>JACPSA010000147.1 GCA_016193545.1 Chloroflexota bacterium | reverse complement strand
TACTGTCTACCTTCGCCAGCTTCTCTACGGATGAGAGTGGGCTGGCTTCTCCTGTAGGTGGAAGCCCCTGCGGTGGTTGCGCTGCTTCCAGTTGCGATACCTGTGGCATCTAACGGTTATTTCCACAAAGCCATGTCGACGGCTGCTGTTCCCTCACGCACCGGAATTGCCAATCTGCCGCTCCATTACGGTAAAGCGCCACGCTGGCTTTTCGAGCGCATGGTCAAGCTGGCCCGCGAGATTACCGTGGTTATCGTCACCGACTTCGGCCCTGAAGAAATGCTGAGGCGGCTGTCCCATCCCTACTGGTTCCAGGCTTTTGGCTGTATCCTAGGATTTGACTGGCATTCCAGCGGCGTGACGACGACCCTGTGCGGCGCTGTCAAGGAGGGAGTGAAGGGGCTGGAACGCGACCTGGGTCTGTTTGTCGCCGGGGGTAAGGGACGGACTTCCCGGCGTACTCCGGCTGAACTGGAAGCTTGGGGGGAGCTAATCTCAATAAATCCGGCGCCGCTGGTCTATGCCAGCCGCATGTCGGCCAAGGTAGATAGCTCGGCGGTGCAGGATGGCTACCAGCTTTATCACCATGCTTTCTTTTTTACCAAGCGTGGTTCCTGGGCAGTTGTCCAGCAGGGAATGAATGAGTCCACCCGCTATGCCCGTCGCTACCACTGGCTGGGTGAGGTGGTCACCAATTTTGTCAATGAGCCTCACGCGGCAATACTGTCTGAAGCCAGGGGGCAGGCACTGAACCTGGTGGCTGCGGAGAGCGACCCCGCCCGGACTACCATCACCGAGATAGCCACCAGTCAGAAGCCGGAAGCCCTTCTTTCCGACCTCAAAAAGCTCAAGACCCTGAGCCTGCCGGCCCACCATTATCTGAGCACCGCTGACCTTCACCCTGATAGTATCAGTCGTATTCTGCTAAGCACTTATGAGCGCCAGCCGGACAGCTTTGAAGCACTGATAGGGCTGCCCGGGGTAGGCGCCAAGACCATCCGTGCCCTGAGCCTGATTGCCGAGTTAGTCTACGGGGTGGCTCCCAGCTACCGCGACCCGGCCCGTTACAGCTTTGCCCACGGTGGTAAGGACGGCATTCCTTATCCGGTAGACCGGAAAACCTATGACCAGAGTATCGAGTTGCTCAGGAAAGCCATCAGTAAGACCAAACTGGGCATCAGTGAGAAGAACGAGGCGATGGGGAGGTTGAATAGTCTAAATAACACGACCATAGTATAATCTATGGTATAGCTGGTGGATAGTTTTGGTCCTGTTGAGGGAGGAAATATGGAGAAAATTTCTGCTAGGGAAATCTATTCTGTCATCGTTCAATTAGTTGTCCATGCGGAGTCCATCTCGTGGGACCGTTTTTATAATTTCCTGATAGCAAATTCAATCTTAATTTTGAGTTGGGCCACAATCTTTTCCTCTATTAAAAATTCATGGTCAGTGACCGTTGTTCTCTTAGCAATCTGTCTTTTGGGAGCGGTGAGCGGTATCTGCTTTGAAAAGTTAGGTATACGAGGGAGAGGATTCCTCGATAGGTACATAGCACTTGGAAGTCAGATAGAAGCTGACTCTACAAATTGGCCGCCAGAACTTGAAGGAAATAAGCCTCTAACCGAAACTATGAATCTGAGAGACAACCGCCTCCCTTACCGGTGGAGCGGATCGCGTTATGTTTTAAGGTTTGGGCCGCTGAGTTTCACGATTCTTTACATTGTGCTATTTGTGGTGTCCCTGATTAGGCAGTGTGGGAACTAACAGCTATTAGTTAGTAATTCTTACGCTTCTGCTCAAGGCGTGTTTAGCTTTATATCGAATATTTCACGTTGCCTGCCGGGGTAGTTTCATTTTCAGGTGTTTGCCGTTATCTTTAATACCGTATCTGATGTAGAGGGGATAACCTAGGTCACTGGGATTACCCACGTGAAGCTCCGCACAGCCCCTGTCGGTGGCTTTAGTGATGGCGGCTTCCAGAAGCTGCCCGCCGATTCCCTTGCCTCGTGCCTTTTCACTGACGATAAATTCTTCGATTGATGTGTATATTCCGCCGCAGCGGATTGCCGTCGGATAGGACAGGGTGATAACTCCCAGTAGCGTGCCATCTTCATCAGCCACCAGGACAGTCCCTTTGTCCTCATTCTTGAGCATCTCCCGGAAGGTCTTAATACTTTTTGGCTCGTTGAAATTGCTTTCACGGGCTGCCTGCCGGGAAGGTAGTTGTTGGAAGAGGGTAAATACACTGGCTTCGTCTTTAGCGGTTGCCTGGCGAATCTTGAGCATGACTGGTCCTCCTGTATCCTTTTTTATTGTTACGGCGACGGGTACTCTTGTGATACATTTGGGAAGGAGTCGCTTATGATTTTGTCCTGTATTATGACATCTATCGGCGAAAAAGCAAAATCCTGGGGGCTGATGGCAGTGAGGCGTGGAAGAGACCGTAGCGGGCAAGGTATAATGGTTTGTCTTCCCTGAATAATATCTGACTGAAGGACTAAGGACTATGAAATGAGCAGAAAAGCTCGCCTAGTCGTTGTTATTTTGGTTATTCTGGTGGCTGTCTTGGTCGGGGTCGTCTGGTGGAATTTTAGAGCCAACCGGGTAACTGACCTTCCCTCGGCCTCCCCGACCAGCGAAGTGCCGTCGGGAGAACAACCTTCATCAGAGATGCCACTGGCTGTCTTTCTAGTCCAAGAGCTGGAAATACCCTGGGCCCTTGATTTTCTGCCGGATGGCAGCATGGTTCTTACCGAGCGTCCGGGTAGAATAAGGCTTATCGATAGTCAGGAAGGCCTGTTAGCCGAACCCCTGTTGACTATTGCGGAAGTGATTCATCGGGGAGAAGGCGGGCTGCTGGGTATCGCCGTGCATCCTGATGTTGCCCGGAATCATTTCATTTACGTTTATTATACATATCAGGGGCAGGCTAGTCTGGCTAACCGGGTGGTGCGATTCAGGAAAGAGGGTAAAACTTTACTGGACGAAAAAATAATCATTGACAACATTCCGGCCGCTTCTATCCATAACGGCGGCAGGCTAAAGTTTGGCCCCGGCGGATTGCTCTATATAACCACCGGCGATGCTGCCACGTCTGATTTGGCTCAGGATAGGGATTCTCTAGCAGGGAAAATTTTGCGTCTCAAGGATGATGGCACAATTCCGCCTGATAATCCCTTCTCCGGCTCTCCAGTCTATTCTCTGGGGCACCGTAATCCGCAGGGACTGGCCTGGGATGTTCAGGGCAGGTTCTGGGCGGTGGAACATGGCTCGAACGCTACTGATGAACTGAACCTGATTAAAGCGGGGAGTAATTATGGTTGGCCGGTTATCCGTGGCGATGAGAAAAAAGCTGGTCTGGAAAGTCCGCTACTTCATAGCGGCCAGGAGACTTGGGCGCCATCGGGGCTTGCCTTTTTTAATGACTCCCTCTTTTTTGCCGGGCTGCGGGGTCAGAGCCTGTACCAGGTGGTAATAGCCGATGGGGAGGTAAAGCTTCAGCGTCACCTGGAGAGAAAGTTTGGCCGTTTGCGTGATGTCGTTGTTGGTCCCGATAACATGCTCTACCTGCTGACCAGTAACCGGGACGGGCGTGGTGTGCCCACCGCTGCCGATGACCAGCTTATCAGGATTAATCCAGGGAAGCTTTGAACTTTGCTAGAAGACCCCCGCTCACCCCGCCCAGTACCACCGCCATTCCGGTTATTGCCAGAACGCAGAACAGGGTAGCGTCATACCAGAAACCTCCCGGGAAAAGCATGATGAGGTAGTCCCGGCTCGGGTCGAGCTGCCAGAAGTCATTGGCAAAGCTGAGCAGGTGAAACTGCAAGAATAGCCGGTCAAAATTGAGCAGCATGCCTAGCCCCAGCGCCAGCATGAAAGCCAGGGTAAGAATGCTCCCCCCGACGACTCCCCGCGCCAGCCGCCGCCAGTATCTTCTTCGCCAGAGGAGGCTAACTGTGCTATAACCGGCGACATAAATCAGCGTCCCTAGCAAAACCCCGTAATCCAGGCGGATGAGTCCTTTGACATCCTTAAGGTGAGATATCTCCCGCTGATTGAACAGTCGGAACGGCTGGTTATTTTTAACTACGGTAACGTTGATAAATTCTTCACCGGAGTTGAAGTATGAAATCAAGCCTCGGGCAGCTTTATTCAGTTCCGCTTCTGCCAGCCCCGTGCTCTGGCTGACGGCGTATTTCTCGAAGCCGTATTGATAGAGCCACAGGCTATTTATCGCCCAGCCTAGGCCAACTGTCAGCAGCAGTATAGGCAGACACAATATAAACAGCCATTTAGAAGCAGTAGCAAGAATTTTCAATTTCACCCTTTAAATGCTCCCT
>JACPSA010000158.1 GCA_016193545.1 Chloroflexota bacterium | reverse complement strand
TCAATGTTGAACAGGGTGAACTGGTGGCGATTATGGGGCCCTCTGGCTCGGGCAAGACGACCATACTTAATCTTATTGGTTGCCTGGATAAACCAACTTCAGGCAGTTATCACCTGGATGGTAAAGAAGTCAGCCGCCTCAGCAGCGGTGAACTGGCTAAAATTAGAAGTCAGCAGATTGGTTTTATCTTTCAGACTTTCAATCTGCTGCCCCGCCTCTCCGCCCTGGCTAATGTGGAACTGGGTATGAGGTACTGCGGGGGCCGTGACCGTCACCGTGCCATGGAGGCACTGGCTAAGGTGGGGCTATCTGAGCGGGCTAATCACCGTCCCACTGAGCTTTCCGGAGGGGAGCAGCAAAGGGTGGCCATCGCCCGGGCGCTGGTGAAGAATCCACCCCTGCTTCTGGCCGACGAGCCGACCGGTAACCTGGACAGCCACTCCGGTGGGGAGATAATCTCTATCCTCACCTCCTTACATGTCGAGCAGGGGATTACCCTGGTAATGATAACCCATGACGCCAATATCGCTCAGCATTGTCAGCGTATCATAATACTTAAAGACGGGCAGGTAGAAGGGGAGCAAAAAGTATGAAGAAGTGGTTTGAGCCTTTTGCTACTGCCTGGGTGGGGGTGATTACACATAAGTTGCGCAGCTTTTTAACCATCCTGGGAATTGTTATCGGGGTGGGCGCTGTGATTACGCTGATGTCTATCGGTAGAGGTGCTCAGGCAGACATCATCTCCCGAATTGAAACTCTAGGTTCGAATCTCATCACAATCCGCCCTGGGGCGACTTCCTTTGGAGGAGTCAGGAGTGCTGCTGGTAGTGCTTCCAGCCTTACTATGGAAGATGCTGAGGCAATCGCTAACCAGGTTTCCTACTTATCCGCCGTAGCGCCTGCTTACTCCAGAAACCTGCAGCTAGTTGCCGGCAGCAAGAATATGAATGCCTCGGTTAACGGGGTAACCGCGGCGCATATGCCGGTAAATAATCTGGGGCTGGCTAATGGCGATTTTTTCTCTGAATTTGAGTATCAGCGCGCTGCTATGGTGGCAGTACTCGGCGCCAATGTGAAGCAGACACTGTTTGCCGATGCCGACCCGATGGGGCAGGAGATGCGGATGGGCAGCATTGTTGTACGCGTCATCGGGGTTCTCAATAGCCGGGGAGCCATGTTTGGTTCGCCTGATGACGCCGTTTTTGTCCCGCTGACAGTCATGCAGCAGACAGTTGCCCAAGCACGAACCAGCCGTGGTGAGAGTATAGTAAGCTCGATAGCCCTAACGGTTAGCGACAAAGAGCAATCCACTTATGTCGTTGACGAAATCACCAGTTTGCTCCGCTTCCGCCACCAGCTTAGAGCCACCGCCGATAATGACTTTACCGTTACCTCTATGGAGGAAATAGCCGGTACCGTTTCTGCAGCAATAGGCACGATGACACTGCTGCTGGGTGCTATCGCCGCTATTTCACTGCTGGTGGGAGGTATCGGCGTGATGAACATCATGCTGATATCAGTGCTGGAGAGAACCAGAGAGATAGGTATCCGTAAGGCGCTGGGAGCCAGAGAGCAGGACATCTGGATTCAATTTCTCATTGAAGCCGCCTTACTGAGCTTTAGCGGTGGTATTATTGGCATTGCCCTGGGCTGTGGAGTCTCGCGCTTCGTTGCCAGTGTTGGGCAGATGACAACTGTAGTCTCGGCTGATATCATTATCCTGGCCGTTTCGGTATCAGTTGGCATCGGACTGTTTTTTGGATTTTATCCCGCCTGGCAAGCCTCTCGCCTTAATCCTATTGAGGCACTGAGGGCGGAATAGCTGACTTGCCCGTCCTTGTCTGCGTAATCTCCTGTTTTGGGATTTGAAGTATAATGATAATAGTGTCTAAATTGTAGTGGGCAGTCTTTAATCACTCGAAAAGGAGATAGTCGCCGTAAATGAGGGAGCTTCTTTTTGGCACCGGAGGCACACCGCATAGTGCTAAAACATCATCCACCATCGATGGCATCAAGCGAATTGCCGAGCTTGGGTTGGGCTGTATGGAGGTGGAATTTGTTCAGGGAGTAAGAATGAGCGAGTCCAGTGCTCGTCAGGTGGCTGAGGTGGCTGCGAAAGAAGGTATCAAACTGTCAGCTCACGCTCCTTACTTTATTAACTTTAATGCGCATGAGCCGGAAAAGATAAAGGCCAGCCAGCTCCGGTTATTACAAACAGCTCGTATCGGTTCTCTGTGCGGGGTGGAGAGCGTGGTTTTCCACACGGCCTTTTATCTTGGCGATTCACCGGAAGATACCTATCGCCAGGTAAAAAAGAATCTACTGGAGGTGCTGCACCAGCTTAAACAGGAAAACAACCGGCTATGGATACGGCCGGAGGTGATGGGTAAAAATAGTCAGTTTGGTACCGTGGGAGAAATAATTAACCTCTGTACTGAATTGGAGGGATTAGGTATCTGTCTGGACTTGGCTCATTGGCATGCCCGTACCGGGGTATTCAACTCTTATCCGGAATTTGTGGCTGTCCTGCGGCAGGTGGAGCAAGGGTTAGGCCGGGCTGCCCTGGACGATATGCATATTCACTTTTCCGGTATTAAGTACGGGCAAAAGGGAGAAATAAAACATTTAAATCTGCAGGAGTCGGACTTGCAGTATGTCGAGCTGCTCAGGGCGCTGAAGGATTGTAAGGCGAAGGGGCTGGTAATCTGTGAAAGCCCTAATCTGGAAGGCGATGCTGTGCTTCTGCGGGAAACCTATAATAACCTGCTTTAACCTCGCTTCTGTTTGCATCTGGTTGCTTCAACTGTCATTACGAGGAGTCCTTCCAGAATGGAAGGATGACGTGGCAATCCACCTGCGGCGGGAGTCGGTGGCAAGCCGGGAGGTATGGTATGACCCTTCCCCACCAAACAGATTGCTTCGCCTCCTTCCTGAAGGAAGGATGGTCTCGCAATGACATCACAAACCAAGACTGAATACTACCTTAACCCCCTTAATTTCCTAAGTCTCGATTTTTCTGATATACTGGAGTATATTGGTTTAGGAGATAACCCTGCCGAGGTGAAGGCTGGTGTCAAATTTGAAACGTAGCGGTTTACTATATATGGCTGTTTTGCTGGCCGGGGTCGCCCTGGTCACGGTTCTTTTTTCGACGCCGCCCAAGCCGGCGGAAATCCCTCTCAGCGAACTGATGGCTATGTCACAGTCTAACCCTAACGGAATAGAGAAGCTGGTTGAAGAGGGTGAATGGTTAGCCATTACGACCACCGATGGCAGAGACTTGAAGGCTAATATCGGTGCTCTCAACTATAATGACCTGCGGCAACTCGGGCTTAATACCAATATAAAATACGAGATTAAAGCTATTGGCATTGACTGGGGGAATATGTTAATTGGCTTTCTGCCTCTCATCTTGTTCGGTGGTTTAATATTTTTCATGTTCTTTCGTGCCCGGGGAGTCAATAACCAGGCTCTCAATTTTGGTCGCAGCCGTGCCCGGCTCTTTCCACCATCTAAGCCAACGGTAACCTTCGATGATGTGGCCGGGGTCGATGAAGCCAAGCAGGAGCTGTATGAAGTCGTTGAATTTCTGAAAGCGAAGGAGAAATTCCAGACTCTGGGAGCACGTATCCCGAGAGGTGTGTTGCTGATTGGGCCGCCAGGCACGGGTAAGACGTTGCTGGCTCGGGCCGTAGCCGGTGAAGCCGGTGTGTCTTTCTTCTCCATTAGCGGCAGTGAGTTTGTCGAGATGTTTGTCGGCGTTGGTGCTTCCCGGGTGCGCGACCTTTTTGACCAGGCGAAACGAAATACACCCTGTATCGTCTTTGTTGATGAGATTGATGCTGTCGGGCGTCAGCGTGGCTCCGGGCTGGGTGGCAGTCATGATGAGAGGGAGCAGACTCTGAACCAGATTTTGACGGAGATGGATGGGTTTGATACCAATACCAGTGTCATTGTGCTGGCGGCTACCAACCGTCCTGATATACTCGACCCGGCTTTGCTTCGACCTGGCCGTTTTGACCGGCGGGTGGTCCTCGACCGTCCTGATGTTAACGGCCGGGTTGCTATCCTCAAGGTACACATTAAAAATAAGCCGATAGATAAGTCCGCCGATTTAGAGGTCTTAGCCAAGCAGACGGCTGGTTTCAGCGGGGCTGACCTGGCTAATCTGGTGAATGAAGCAGCTATCTTAGCCGCCCGGCGGGGGAAGAAGGCTGTCGAGATGCAGGAACTTGAGGAATCTATCGACAAGGTCATGCTCGGGCCGGAGAGGAAAAGTCACCGTATGAGCGACGAGGAGAGAGAGGTTACTGCCTATCATGAGGCAGGGCACGCTCTGGTGGCTCACATGTCGCCTAATATCGAACCGGTCAGGAAGATATCGATAATACCGCGAGGTTTCGCCGGGGGTTACACTAAGACACTAAGTGAAGATAAGGACTTCCCGACACGCTCGTACCTTAAAGACATGCTGGCGATGCTGCTGGCCGGGCGTGTCGCTGAAGAATTGATATTCAATGAGATGACAACAGGTGCCCGCGATGATATTAAGCGAGCCACTGATGTCGCCCGCAGTATGGTAACCAACCTTGGTATGAGCGATGTTCTCGGCCCGCGTACCTTCGGGCAAAAAGAAGAATTAATCTTCCTCGGTCGTGAAATCTCGGAGCAAAAGGACTACGGCGACAAGATGGCCGACTTGATCGATAAAGAAGTTAACAAGATTATCGAGAATGCCCGAAGCACTGCCGTGCAGATTCTGACGGAAAACAAGCCGAAGCTAATAGCAATTGCTCAAAGACTCATCACTGAGGAGACTCTGGAAGGTGAAGCCCTGGATGCATTCTTTAAAGAGCCGGTAGCATCATCGCCTGTGCCGGAAACCGGCAGTACCCCTCCGGCAACACCGCCCGAGCCTAAGACTAAGAAAGTAGAATCCGCTCCTGTCGCCAGGGAAACCCCCGAATACATTCCGACTCCCCCCAAAACAAACCCGGGATTCATTTAACCCCGCATTTACCGGGTTAAGACAGAATAACTATCTCCGACGTGTGATAATGTAATCCGCCAGTTGCCCGAGTGACTGGCGGCTGTCATTTTCGGGCAGGAGTTTGAGATTATGGCGGGCCCTGGCGACGTACTCGTCGGCGAGTTGATAGCATTCTTGAATGATTGACGAATTGCGGACTAATTCTATCGCCTGCTTGATATTCTCCGGGTCATCGCGGTTACTAACCAGCCTCTTTACCGGATTGTCCTCGGGGTAATGCTCCAGAAGCAGCAGTGACGGCAGGGTAATGGTGCCCTGAGTTAAATCAGAACCGGTAGGTTTGCCCAGTTCCTCTTCAGTGCCGATAAAGTCCAGGATATAATCTACGATTTGAAAGGCAATGCCGAGATTGTACCCATACTCTATCAGAATCTGAATTGATTCCTCCGGGGCCTGGCTCAGAACGGACCCTGATTCCGTGGCCATGGTGAATAGAGCGGCCGTCTTGCTAGCGACCCTTTGCAGATATTGTGAGTGGCTCTGATTGAGATTAAAGGCGTTAAAGGCTTGATTCAGCTCTCCGCTGGAGATGGTCTTAAGGGTCTGGGCGAAAAGCTTTATTACGCGCAGATTGTGGGTGGTAGCGGTAAGCGCCCCGGCTTCAGCGAAAAGGTAATCGCCGAGGAGCACTGCTTTTTCAGCACCCCACAGTTTAAAAACGGTCGGACGGCCCCGGCGGACCACGGAATTGTCGATAGCGTCATCATGGACCAGGGTGGCAGTATGCAAAATTTCAACGGCGGTAGCCATCGGCAGCAGTTGACTGAGGTTGTAATCGTAAAACTTGCCGGATAACAGAGTGAGTATCGGGCGAATCCTCTTGCCGCTGCTGCGCAGGCTATAGTCTAATAGCTCGGCCAGGTGGGGAAAATCGACCTGGCTCACTAACCTCAGTCTGTCTTCCACCTTAACCAGGTCTTCCTGGACGGGCTGGTAAATTGTGCTTAGCTCCAATTTTCTCTCGCTATCAATAAAATATTACAGTGGGACTCAACTATCGATGTATGTTTCCCAGACGGCTGGATTCTTCTTCGGCTAATGCCTCCTCTAATTTGGTAAATAGAGGTTGGGGG
>JACPSA010000134.1 GCA_016193545.1 Chloroflexota bacterium | reverse complement strand
TAGTCCTGAAAGCTTTACTCGGAAGAATCATAAAACTAACTGAAGATAGAAAGGTCTTCAGCCGGCTTTCTTGGCTGATAGCAAGCGATTGAGGGCATTCATATAGGCTTTAGCGCTGGCGACAATAATATCGGTATCAGCGCCGCGCCCGGTATAGGTTACCCCTTCGCTTTCTATCCTTATCAGCACCTCACCGATGGCATCGATGCCTTCGGTTACTGATTTTACACTGAACTCAGTGAGCACATTCGGCACGCCAACGAGACGGTTAATTGCCTCATAGACAGCGTCAACCGGCCCCGTACCCAGAGCAGCATCGGCCAGGGCCTGATTATCGGGACCGATAAGCCTGACGGCGGCGGTGGGAATTCCCCTGTCACCACAGGTTACCTGTATGCGGTCGAGGTGGTAGATTTCCGATACGGTACGCTTGCCTTCGGCGACAAGAGATTCGATATCCTTGTCGGTAACATCCTGCTTTTTATCGGCAAGCTCTTTGAAGGCGGTGAAAGAACGGTTGAAATCTTCATCCGACAGACTATAGCCCAGTTCCGCCAGCCGCTCCTGAAAGGCATGCCGTCCGCTGGTTTTACCCAGCACCAGGCTGCTGGAGGGAACTCCCACTGTCTTGGGGTCCATTATCTCAAAGGTCTGTGCCGCCTTAATAACTCCGTCTATGTGCAGACCGGACGAATGGCGGAAGGCGTTAGCCCCGACGATAGCCTTGTTCGGCTGCACAGGAAAGCCGGTCAGCTCGCTGACTAAACGGCTGGTCTTGTAGATCTGCCGGGTGTCGATGCCGGTAGTCAGGTTAAAAAAGTTCTGTCGGGTTTTGATAGCCATGACAATCTCTTCGAGTGAGGCGTTGCCTGCTCTTTCTCCGATACCATTGATGGTGCCCTCTACCTGTCTGGCGCCGCGCTTGATAGCTTCCAGGCTATTAGCCACCGCCATACCCAGGTCGTTATGGCAATGGATGCTGACGGTGGCTTTGCCGATATTGGGCACCTTCTTAAAAGCTCCCTCAACAAGATTACCAAACTCATCAGGCATAGCATAGCCCACAGTATCAGGAATATTGACCGTGGTGGCGCCGGCATCAATCACCGCTTGCAGAATCTGGTAGATATATTCCGGGTCAGTCCGGCTGGCGTCCATTGCCGAGAACTCGACGTCGTTACAATACTTCCTGGCATGGGCGACCGTCTTGCAGGACATCTCCAGGATTTCCTCGCGGCTCTTCTTCAATTGATAAAACAGATGTATATCCGAAGATGAGAGGACGATGTGAATTCGCGGCCGCTTGGCTCCCTTGACTGATTCCCAACTCCGGTCGATGGCGTCAAGATTGGCATGGGTCAGCACGCAAATTACTGGAGTACGGACTTCCTTAGCAATCAGGCGGACTGCCTCAAAATCGCCCGGTGAAGTTACTGGAAAACCTGCCTCAATAACATCGACCCCCAGTTTCTCCAGTTGCCTGGCTATCTCCAGCTTTTCCTGGATGTTGAGCGAACCCCCCGCCGCCTGCTCTCCATCTCTCAATGTGGTATCAAATATAATTACCCTATCCATTGTCCTCTTGCCTCTTGATAAATCCCAGAATCTGTTGCCGTGTGTCTTGTTGCTCTATCTTGCCGCCGACCTTGAGAGTATCGGCGATAAAGTCAGCCACAAACTCCGGGTTTCTCTTGTACATGTCCAGCATGGTTGCCTGAAGTAAAGGGTTGTCCGCAGGGGTGACACTTTTGATTATCGCTTCGATACCCAGCCACAAAAGCAATCCGATATAGGAATTCCACTCGGTGTCTTCCGGGTATCCTTGCATGATATAGTCATACAATATCTTGGATGACTTCAGCATTTTATAGGCATCGTCATCTATCTTTGCGGTAACCCTGCGCATTTGTCACCCCTTGGTTTTCCGTTTCCTGCGTTAATATCGGTTAACCTATCCCCTCGAAGAGTCTCCAACCTCAGACGAGGTTTTATTTATTCAGCCAGGGCATCATTTTCCTTAGCTCACGGCCCACAATTTCTATGGGGTGTTCGGCTTCACGGCGTTTCAGTGCATTAAAGACCGGGCGTCCCGCCTGATTTTCCAGAATCCATTCTTTGGCAAAGGTGCCGTCCTGAATTTCGGCCAGGATTTGTTCCATCTCGCCTCTGACCATATCATCGATAACCCGTGGCCCGCGGGAATAATCACCATACTCGGCGGTATCGCTGACGGAAAAGCGCATGTAGCTCAAGCCGCCCTGATAAATCAGGTCGATGATAAGCTTAAGCTCGTGCAGGATTTCAAAATAGGCTATTTCCGGCTGGTAGCCGGCCTCAACCAGTGTCTCAAAGCCCGCCTTTATCAGTGAGCTAATGCCGCCGCAGAGCACGGTTTGCTCACCGAAGAGGTCGGTTTCAGTTTCCTCGCCGAAGGTTGTTTCGATTACTCCGGCTCGGCTGCAACCGATACCCTTGGCATAGGCTAGGGCTAGCTCCTTGGCTTTGCCTGAGGTGTCCTGTTGAACAGCCACCAGTGCCGGCGGCCCGATACCTTCGGTATAAAGTCGTCTCAGCATATGGCCCGGGCACTTGGGGGCTATCATGGTAACATCAATATCCGGTGGCGGAACGATTTGTCCGAAATGGATGTTAAAACCGTGAGCAAACATCAGCACGTTGCCTTTGGATAGGCCTTTTTCAACAGATTGATAATAGATAGCTCGCTGTAATTGGTCCGGAGCTAACATCATTATAATGTCGGCTTGCTTGGTTACCTCGGCTACGTTCAGTACCTTTAGTCCATCAGCCTTAGCTCTCGCCCGGCTCTTGCTTTCTTCGGGTAAGCCCACCAGTACCTGACAGCCGCTGTCCTTGAGATTCTGGGCATGAGCATGTCCCTGGCTGCCATAACCGATAATACCGATTACTTTGCCTTTAAGTAGGGTTAATTTACAATCCTTATCATAGTATATTTTAGCCACAGTTATTTCTCCTTTTTTACCGGTTGATTAGATGGATTCGTTCTTATCAGAAGTATCGGGCAGGATACTCCTTGCAGGACATTCTCGGTAATACTGCCGTAGACCCAGCGGCTGAGTCCGGAACGTCCGTGGGTGGCCATAACAATCAGGTTAAAAGGATTTTTATTGGCGTAATCGACTAGCTGGTCAGCCGATTTGCCGACCAATACCTCTGACTTTACATTGTTAACACCCATAGCCTTGAGTTTCTTGGCGACTTCAGCCAGATAGTCGGTAGCTGTCTGCTTACACCGGGCGGTTTCTTTCTGCATATATTCTCCCCAGTTCAACGGCGCATCAGGTAGTTCAGGAGCATAGTAAGACGGTATGGCCGGTGGTTCGCAGACCCTGACCAGGACTACATCCACTCGCTCGGGGCCCCGCTGTTCGGACAGGGTTTGGACATGGGGGAGTACTGATTCAGCCAGCTCTGAACCATCCAGTGGGACCAGTATTGTTTTCTTGGGCCATTTGTCATAAAGGATTTCATCGGGAACTCCAGCGCGCACCAGCCAGACAGGAATTTGTGAGGTACGCAGAATCTTATCCGCTACGCTGCCCATGGTCCAGCGTCTCAGTCCAGAGCGGCCATGGCTAGCCATGAGAATCAGGTCAACCTTGTTTTTCTCAGCACAACGGAGGATTTCATCAGGAGCATAACCCACGGTTAATTCGCTTCTTGTTTCTACTGGTTTAACTTGCGGTTTAGCACCCTTACTTCTTTCTTGCACACTTCGTGCTTCCCGTTGTAAAATCTCAGCGGCATGCTCAATGTAGGCTCGGTGCATCGGGGTAAATCCTTGAAGGACCGGATTGACAACATGAAGCAAAATCACATCTATATCGAGTCTACCAGCAAGTTCCTTGGCGTAGGTGAAGACCACCTCGGCTAGCTCAGAGCCGTCTAAGGGCACCAGCATCTTCCTGTACATGTTTCACCTCCCTCTTTTGTGAATTTGATGATACCTTACATCCTGGAAGAAATCAATATCTATGTTTTTGGCTTTCTGGTGTGAGTTTTGGGGGCCTCCTTCTCTCTTAGCGAGTTTGAGCCACCTCTGGTCATAGCGATGCGACCCGTTCTGGCTAGTTCCCTGATACCAAAACCGCGGAGCAAATTAAATAGGGAATTGATTTTATCTTCATCGCCGGTAACTTCAACAGTTACCGAATCAGTGCCGACATCGATGATATTGGCCCGGAATATGTCCACAATCTGCATAATCTCACTTCTGGTAACGGAAGAAGCTTTTACTTTGATTAAGGCTAATTCCCGGGCAACCAGGTCAGTATCGCTAATATCAGATACCCTGACGACATCAATGACCTTGGCTAGCTGTTTTCTAACCTGCTCGACCATGGTAGTTGCGCCATCGACAACAATGGTCACGCGTGACAAATCAGGCGTTTCACTGAGCCCGACGGCGATGCTCTCAATGTTAAAGCCACGCCTGCGGAAAAGGCTGGCCATCCGGTTGAGCACTCCGGGCTTATTTTCTACCAGAGCCACTATGGTGTGCTTCGTCGGCATGTTACCTCCTCTTCTCTGGTCTCAGATATTACTCACCGGCAGCTTGGCGGAATCGGAGAGGGCTTTGACCATGTTCCTGGGTCGCTCGATAAATTCGATTAAAGATGCTCCCGGTGGCACCATTGGGAAAACATTTTCCTCCGGTTCCACGAGGAAATCTATCAGAAACGGACCCGAAGCTGCCATCGCCTGCGCGATTGCCGGAATCACCTCTTCTCTGCGTGTAACCCTCACTCCGGGGATACAATATCCTTCAGCAATCTTGACATAATCGGGGCAGGTCAAGGATGTGGCGACATACCGTTTCCCGTAGAATAGTTCCTGCCATTGTCTTACCATTCCCAGATAGCCGTTATTGAAAATAGCTATCTTCACCGCCACATTTTCCTGAGCGATGGTGGCTAGCTCCTGGATGGTCATCTGGAAGCTGCCATCGCCGTCAATTAACCAGACCGTACTGTCAGGACAGCCTATTTTAGCGCCGATGGCTGCCGGCAGCCCGAAGCCCATAGTGCCCAGTCCTCCTGATGAGATGAAGCGATTTGGCTTATCATACCAGTAGTGCTGGGCTGCCCACATCTGGTGCTGTCCCACCCCGGTAACAATAGTTGCGTCACCTTTGGTCATCTGATATATCTGGTGAACGATATACTGGGGCAGTAGCCCGGCACTGTGACTATCTTCGGTTATCGGATGTTCTTTGCGCCAGTCTTCAAGCTGCTGGACCCACTTAATACGCTCGGTAGGAGCCACCAATTTATTAAGTTCTTTGAGGACCGCTTTGACATCACCGACGATAGGTACATCGACACGTACGTTCTTGCCGATTTCCGCCGGGTCGATGTCGATGTGGATGATGCGGGCGTTAGGGGCAAAGCCGCTCACTCTGCCGGTAGCTCGGTCATCGAAGCGCATGCCGATAGCAATAATGACATCGGCAGCATCGACTGCCATATTGGCGTAAGCCATGCCATGCATGCCGAGCATACCGAAATTCAGGATGTGACTTTCCGGGAAGCTGCCGATGCCCAGTAAAGTGGTGACCATCGGTATCTGGGCTGTCTCAACTAGCTGCTTGAGCTCAGTATAGGCTCCGGAGATAGATACACCCCTGCCGGCAATAATGACAGGGCGTTGGGCTTCGTCAATAAGTTTTACTGCCTTCTTAATCTGTGCCGGATGCCCCTCGAGTGTCGGCTTATAGCTGGGTAAGTCTATCTTGCTCGGATAGTGAAATTCTGCCTCCTCGATAAAAACATCCCGGGGCACATCGATGAGTATCGGGCCAGGTCGCCCGGTCCGGGCCAGATAGAAAGCTTCTTTTACTGTTTTGGCTAATGAGCTGGCCTCGAGGACAAGGTAGTTATGCTTGGTAATGGGCAGTGTGATGCCGGTGATGTCTACCTCCTGGAAAGCATCTTTGCCGATAAAAGGTCTGGCGACCTGTCCGGTGATAGCGACCATAGGTGCGGAATCGAGGTAGGCATTAGCGATTCCGGTGACCAGGTTGGTTGCCCCCGGACCGGAGGTGGCAAAACATACTCCGACCTTGCCGGTGGCGCGGGCGTAACCATCAGCCGCATGAGCCGCACCCTGTTCATGCCGTACCAGGATGTGATGAAGCTGAGGGAATTGTGGTAGAGTGTCATAAAATGGTAAAACCGCTCCGCCCAGGATACCAAAAACAATATCCACTCCCTCTCTTACCAGACTTTCACAGATAATTTGGGCTCCGGTCATTTTCATGGCTGTTCCTCCTGAAATACGGCTCCGGTGCTGGCTGAAGAAACCTTCTCAGCGTAGCGTCTGAGGTAGCCTGTTTTTATCCTGGGTTCAAAATCGGTTAGTTTCGCCAGACGGTTAGATATGTCTTTATCGCTAATTTCCACCTCAAGCCGGCAATTAGGAATATCAATCTTGATTATATCTCCATTAGTTACGGCAGCGATAGGTCCGCGGCTGGCTGCCTCAGGAGAGACATGCCCGATAGCTGCCCCGCGGGTGGCTCCGGAAAAGCGTCCGTCCGTTATCAGGGCAACTTCTTTGTCCATGCCCATACCGGCTAGCAAGGAGGTCGGGGTGAGCATCTCTCTCATCCCGGGACCTCCCCTCGGTCCTTCGTAACGGATGACGATAACCTCGCCCGGCTTAATAGTACGGCCGATAATAGCCTGCGTCGCCTCTTCCTCAGAGTCAAAAACTCTAGCTGCCCCTCGATGAACCATCATTTCTGGGGCGACAGCTCCCCTTTTCACCACCGCCCCATCCGGAGCTATGTTCCCAAAAAGGATAGCCAGACCTCCTGTCTGTGAATGAGCCTTAGTTTTCGAGCGGATAACGTCACTATCAAGAACCCGGCTCTTCGATATGTTCTCAGCTACAGTCTTGCCTGTAACCGTCTTAGCCTTCGTTTTTAGCAACCCGCCCAGTTCTTTCATCACGGCAGAAATGCCGCCGGCCCGGTCCAAGTCCTCGATATGGTAATCACCTGCCGGCCTCAATTTACAAAGCTGGGGGGTGGCTTTACTGACCTTATTTACCATCGGCAGCTCAAAACCAATACCTGCTTCATTAGCGATTGCCGTAAGGTGCAAGACTGAGTTCGTGCTGCCGCCCAAAGCCATGTCAACGGTGAAGGCATTGTGCATAGCGTTCTGGTTGATAATATGGCGCGGGCGGATATCATCAGCCAGCAGTGCCATAATTTGCTGCCCGGCGGCTTTAGCTAACTGCTGCCGTCTACTATCGATAGCCGGGATAGTACCGTTGCCGGGTAGTCCCATGCCTAATGCTTCGGTGAGACAGTTCATGGTATTGGCGGTGAACATTCCGGAGCAGCTACCGCAGCCGGGGCAGGCTACCTCTTCCAGTAGCTCCAGTTCAGCTTCAGTCATCCGTCCGCTGGATATCTTGCCCACGGCTTCAAAAACAGAGCTGAGGTCGACCTCATTGAATCCGGTCTCAGTTGGCAAATAACCTTTCAGCATTGGTCCACCGCTAATGAAGATGGCCGGTAGATTTAATCTGACTGCCGCCATCAGCATTCCGGGTATTATTTTGTCACAGTTGGGTATAAAAACTAATGCGTCAAAAGCATGAGCTTCGGCCATTATCTCTACCGAGTCGGCAATCAGTTCCCGGCTGGGCAGGCTGTATTTCATGCCGGGGTGATTCATAGCAATGCCATCACACACGGCGATGGTATTAACTTCAAAGGGAACGCCGCCAGCGCTGCGTACTCCGGCTTTGACTGCCTCAGCGATATCCCGCAGGTGCATATGACCGGGCACAATCTCACTGAAGCTGTTGATAATACCGATGAAAGGTTTATCCAGTTCAGCTCGTGTGCAGCCTAAAGCATGCAGTAACGAACGGTGCGGTGCCCGTTCCACGCCCTTTTTAATGAGGTCGCTTTTCATAGTCCTTCTTTCCACCCTTGTTATTTATAGTAATAAAAAAGCCGTCCCTGTGGGGACGGCCCCTCTGGAGACGACCCACGCCGGTTTATTTATATGTAACCAGTAATACGATAACCATATGTCTGTTCATTGTGGTGATAGACTAACATACTTCCGATATATTGTCAACTAAATGCCAGTATGCCTTTTACTCATTCTCGGTTGGGTCGATATTTTAGTCAGGAGCCCCAGTTTTGGAGTGATTATTGACCTATCCCCCTGCCCCCTTCCCTTATGAAGGGAAGGGGGAGTGAGGCAAGAGGGGGGGCGAAGCTCCCCTCTTTAAAAATATGTTCCCCCTCTCCTTTGTAGGAGAAGGACTGAACACCATGGAAAACTACATGTGCTAATTAGTGCAGAGATCCGACAGCACAAATTAGCGGGGCAGACGCTCTTTCTCACATGAGTTACGTGACTACCGTCGTTCCACGGCCATTATATGCAACGAGTTGTACGAGGTCAAATTTGTTGGAATAATGATGTGGTGGTCGGTAGGTAACAAAACGATGGTTTGTTACTCACGACACTTTTAGATGGATTGTTCAAGCAGTTATCACAAAGACGCTACAGCAGGATAAAGTAATCGCGGTTAATTATCCAATAGGTCCAAACTCGTCCATGTTCCCGGCCTGTGAAATAGTCCCGACAATTCAGAATACGCTCACTAATTGCTTGCCTTTCTCCACATAGAGACAGAGAAACGTTTCACTGTTCTTTACCCCTTCTATCCGGGTCAGCTTGCCCCGCAAGTACTGGGAGAGCTCTTCGGTCGAGTTAAACTCAACCAGGACAAAAACATCAAATCGTCCGGTGGTACTGGCCACCCACATCGTCTCTGGTTCAGCGGCCAGTGTTTGCATAACATTATCGATACTCTCATAAGATACATTTAAACCTATTATTGCCTTTATCTGTCTATCACTCTGGTCAAGGTGTACGGCTGTGGCACACAGCACCCCATTACGTAGTAGCAGTTTCCGCCTTCGTCTAACTGTAGCCGGGCTGACACCAAGCGACTTAGCCAGTGCTTCACTGGTCTGCCAGGCATCCTGCTCCAGCAG
>JACPSA010000133.1 GCA_016193545.1 Chloroflexota bacterium | reverse complement strand
CCTCAGGTTTTTGAATTTCTTAATGGCCTCTTTGGCCGCCTGCTTACAGTCCTTACGTGGTGTTCCCAGGCTGAGCAGCAACTCGATAATCTCGTAGTCGTGAAAGCCATTAAGCCCCGACTTGATAAACTTTTCCCGTAATCTCTTACGGTGTCCGGCTGATTTGTCAGTAGCTGTCATCTTAAGATTCCCGTTCTTGGCATATTGTAACATCAAGGAGAGATGATTCATAATATAAAAAGGGTTGTTTGAAAGCGTTCTTTGTAGCCCTTCAAAACTTCATTCTCATTGGTTTGCTCGACGAGTTTAGGGTTACTTTTTGTATCTGCAAAGAAAAGCACCATGGCTTGTTCATATCCCCCTAGTAATACCGAGAAACTCGCCTTAGCGAGAGCATTTCTTATTTGACTTCCTTTATTTCCGTGATCGAGTTCGATAGCGACTAATTTTTGGCTCTCCATAATAATGGCAGCATCTGGGTGCATTGTTGTCCCGAAAAACGCATGTCCACGCAAATTGGCAGGAATGGAATGGGAACCTTCAACGTAAACATAGCTTCTTGACTTCTCAGTAGGAAAACTCTCAAGAAACCAGCAGTTAAGTGCTTTAGCGAATGCCTTTCTTACACGCGTATCCCAGCTTCCCGCACCTTCTGCAAGCAAGATATCACGTTTCCTAGTACACCTGTCCGGGATTGACTGGGCAAAGCTGATAAGTTCTGGCTCAGTAGGTTTCATAAATTCACAATGCCCTCCTTCAAGCCGTCTCTACCCTCACCCCCTCCTCCCCCACCAGTTCTATCAGCCGCTGATGCAGTTCCGGGCAGTAGCTGATTGGTACAGCGGCCAGTTTCATGTTCTCAACCCTGTCCTCGTTTTTGACACACAGGGTAACCTCGTCCGACCCGGGGAACTCTCTAAGGGTGTCGACCAGTCTGCGCAGACGGACGATATCGTTATCCTCATTATCGGTCTGGATAAGACTGATGATTAGCCGCTGGCTCCGGGGTGGAGCAGTCGCCACCGGAGTTTTCGCTATTACAATCGGTGCTTTCCCCGGTTCAGGGGCCGGCGTTTCTTCTGATTTGACGGTTTGAGGCTGGTAAGGTTCCGCCTCATTGCAACTCAACTGCACCTTATCATCTCTAATCCCCACCTTACCTTTAACCCGTACTAAATTCCCTTCCTGCCACAGGTTTCTGGTGCCCTCATAGACCCTGGGCCAGACCATAACCTCAACACTGACATTGCTGATGTCTTCGATTGTCACTTTGAAGAATGGCTCCCTCTTTCGCGTAAACAATTGGCTTATATTTGCCACTTCACCGATAATAGTGACGACCTGACCATTCATACCAATATCAATGTCGCCACACAGGGTTATACCCGGTTCAAGCTTACCAGAAGTAAAAAGTCGCCTGGATAAGGATACGCCCAATAGCTCTTTTTCCCATAGCGCCTTTTCTTTGTCAGTGACACCAGCTGGGCTTAATTGCAGTTCAGGCAGAGGGGTAGGGACGGTCTGCCCCCACAGGTCGAACATGGTGGATTGTCCCGTTTCCCGTAAACGCTGCTCCCGCTGCGCCAGGGAGAGGATACTATTGATGTTATGGAGCAAAGTGCCCCGCTCACCTAGAGAGTCCATCGCTCCCGCCTGAATCAGGCTCTCTATCACCCGCTTGTTTGCCCCGCGCAGGTCGCAACGTCGGCAGAGGTCCTCGATAGACTTGAATTCACCCGCCTTGTTACGCTCAGCAATGACCGACTCCATAGCCCCCAGCCCCACATTCTTGATAGCCGTCAATCCGAAGCGAATCGATGAAGCATTATCGTTCACCTTTTCAATGGAAAAGGTGGCCTGGCTGCGGTTGATGTCAGGCGGTAACACCGTAATACCCAGCCGCCGACACTCGGCAATAGCACTGGCTACTTTCTCGGGCTGGTCGACATGGGTAATCAGGAAAGCGGTGATATATTCCGCCGGGTAGTTTGCCTTGAGATAGGCTGTCTGGTAGGCAATAAGGGCATAGCTAAACGCATGGGCTTTGTTAAAAGCGTAGCCAGCAAAGGGTTCAATCAGGGCAAAGACCGCGGAGGCTACCTCAGCCGAAAATCCCTTCTGCTTAGCCCCGTTAAGAAAGATACGCTTTTCTTTCTGCATAACTTCAGGTATCTTCTTGCCCATTGCTTTGCGGAAGATGTCGGCCTGCCCCAGACTGTAACCGGCCAGAGCCTGCACAATAAAAAGCACCTGCTCCTGATATACAATTACCCCGTAGGTCTCCTCAAGGATACTGGCTAAAGCGGGATGGGGATAACGGATTGGTTCAATACCATGCTTGGCTTTAATAAAGGTAGGAATGTGCTCCATAGGCCCGGGACGGTACAGCGCCACCATCGCCGCAATATCACTGAAGGTCGTCGGCTTAAGGTCTTTAATGTAGCGGCGCATGCCCGCCCCCTCCAGCTGAAACACCCCGGCCGTTTCCCCCGAGGACAGCAGGTCGAAGGTACTGGTATCATCCATCGGCAGATGGTGCAGGTCGACCTCGATGCCCCGGTTCTGATGGATAATCTCCTTGGCCTTACCCAGTATGGTCAGGTTAGCCAGGCCCAGGAAGTCCATCTTTAGAAGGCCGATGCGGGCAATATCTTCCATGGTAAACTGGGTCATCACGGTAGTGTCATCATTACCCCGGCTGGCCCCTTGCAGAGGCACATACCGGGTAAGTGGCTCTTTAGAGATAACCACCCCGGCGGCATGAGTGCTGGCATGGCGGGCAATACCCTCCACATTCCTGGCGGAATCGACCAGTTTACGGATGGTGGCATCCTCGTTATAGATATTCTTAAGCTCGATATTATCGTTCTGGGCTTGAGTCAGGGTCATACCCGGCCCAAAGGGAACCAGCCTGGCCACACGGTCGACATCTCCATAAGGCATACCCAGAGCTCGACCCACATCCCGCAGAGCTGCCCGGGCACCCAGTGTCCCGAAGGTAATAATCTGGGCGACATGGTCCTGCCCGTATTTCTGTGAGACATAAGCAATAACCTCGTCACGGCGGTAATCCTCGAAGTCTAAATCGATATCCGGCATCTCCTGGCGCTCCAGGTTGAGAAAACGCTCAAAGACCAGTTTATTTTCAATAGGGTCGACCTCGGTAATGCCCAGGCAGTGCAGCACGATACTGGCGGCGGCACTACCCCTGACCCCGAACAGTATCCGGTGCTCCTTGACGAAAGAGATAATATCCCAGACCACCAGGAAGTAGTTGGCAAACTCCGTCTTCCTGATTACCTCCAGCTCATAGTCAAGCCGCTGCTTTATCTCCAGGGTAGGGTCGGGATAGTACCGGGGCAGACCCTGGTAACAGAGGTCGGCCAGAAACTGGTCTGGGCTCTTCCCCTCCGGCAGCCCTATCTCAGGCAGATAAAGACGCCCAAACTCCAGTTTAAGGTTGCACATCTCGGCAATGCGCCCGGTGTTTTCTATAGCCTGAGGAATATCACGGTAAAGCTCGGCCATTTCCTGCGCACTCTTCAGGTAGAAAAAGTCGCCGGCCATCTTCATTCTCTTTTCATCATGGATGGAGGAGTTGCTGCCGATACAGAGCAGCAGGTCATGGGTAACCGCATCTGCCCGGTCGATGTAGTGGACATCATTGGTCGCCGCCAGGGGAATATCCAGCTCACTGCTTATCGCCATAAGCCCCTGATTTATCCGCTCCAGCTCGGCAATAGGGTGGCGCTGTATTTCCAGATAGAAGTCATCCAGGGTCTCCTTATACCACAAAGCCGCTTCTTTTGCCTCATCGAGTCGACCCTCCAGAATGAGGCGGGGAATCTCACCGGCAATACATGCCGAAAGGCCGATAAGCCCCTGGTGGTATTGCTTGAGCAGTTCCCTATCGATGCGCGGCTTG
>JACPSA010000043.1 GCA_016193545.1 Chloroflexota bacterium | reverse complement strand
TTTGCTCTATCCTCAACTGTCTGGCAGGTATGGCTGGCTTTTGCCTGGTTGGGAATCTACGGGGCGATAGCAGAGGGAGTATCCAGAGCTTTTGTAGCTGACCTGGCACCGGCAGATATGAGGGGCACCGCTTACGGCCTGTACCATAGTGTTGGCGGCATCTCAGTTTTGATAGGCGGCATCATTGGCGGCGTCATCTGGGATATTATCGGTCCGGCAGCTACCTTCTACCTTGGAGCTTCACTCGCCTTTATCGCTATGCTGGGCATCATGACACTGGTCAAAGAATAGCCGGGTCACGGCAGGACGTTATTGGCCAGACTATCAGCTTCCCGGTTTTGCTCGCGCGGTATATGAGCGATAGTAAAGACTCCGAACTGGTTTTGTAGGCGCTTCACCTGCTGATATAGAGACTTCAGAGACGCATTCTTCACACGGTATTGCCCGTTGATTTGTTTAACCAACAGTTCTGAGTCAGAATAGGCTTCAACCTGGCTCACACCCAATCCGATAGCTTTTTCGAGAGCGGCAATAATTGCCCGGTATTCTGCCTGGTTATTAGTTGACGTGCCGATGGCCTGAGAAACCGCAGCAATCAGCTTGCCTTGCTCATCTGTCATGACGACACCGATAGCCGCTGGTCCGGGATTGCCCCGGGAGGCACCATCAGTAAATATTACCGCTCTTTTTACTTTCAAGTTTTTCTTTTCTCAGGCTAAGAAAAGGATACGTCCGCAGCTACTGCATCGTACCGGGTGACCGCCTCTCACCTGTTGCAGTTCACTTACCGACAATGATATACGACAAGCACGACATACCCCCTGCTCTACCCTGGCGACGGCTATCCCCTTTTGCTTTTTAAGCTCGCTGTAGACCTCGAACAACTTAATATCAATCTCGGCTATCAGCAGTTCCCGTTTATGTTTAAGATTAGATACTACAGTCTTGTGCTGTTCCAGGCTAGCCGACAGTATCTGCTGCCGGCTCTGCCACTCGGTTTCCTGTACCTTAAGCCCGCTACTCAGAGTAGCAGTGTTACGTGTAGACACCTCCACACCGTCCATTATCTCCAGCACGCTGTCTTCCAGATGTTGACGCTTAACTTTCAGTCCATCAATCTCATGCTGCAGATTAGTCAGTTCTTTGGGATTATGGATTTTGCCGCTGTATAGCTCTTTTTCAGCCGCCGTCAGCTTGCTGGTGAGGTCGGTTACTTCCACTTCTACGGAGCGCTGCTGCCGCTTCAAGTCATCCAGACGCTGCTGCTCTCTGGCTAATTTGCTCCGAGCTTCAATTACTGCCTGGTTGTCACCAAGCTGCCTGGTAATCTGGCTTATCATGCGTTCATTGGACTCAAGCTCCAGGTCGACCTCTTGTAGCTGGTAAAGCTGCTTAACGACACTCATTTCAATCCCATTTTATAACGACAATGGCACAATATCAATTAACGACAAAACCCAGTAGCTGTAATAGAACATCTGTGCTAATATACCTGTGTGAACGGGAAAAGAGGTGCGCCCAAAGGCAATCAAAACGCCAGGAAACATGGCTTTTATGCCAAGGTCCTTAACGAGGCAGAGCAGCTCGACTTTGAGCAAGCGACTACCGTTGAGGGCATTGACGATGAAATTGCCCTGTTAAGGGTCAAGATAAAATCCCTCCTCGAAAGTGACCCGGAGAATATCAAACTTATCATGCAAGCCACTAATACCCTGGCCAGGTTAGTCAGGACAAAGTACAACATCGGCAAAGAGGACAAGAAGGGGCTGAAGGAGGCAATCGGTAATGTCCTTAAGGATATCGCCCTGCCGCTTGGTATTGGCATCGGTAACACCCTAAAGAAGTAAACAATATTTCGCCCCATCAATTCTTATGAATTATCTAATAACCTCACCCCCTCTAATCCCCCTCTCCTTTTCAAGGAGAGGGAGAAGATAGACTAAAAGAGGGGCTAAGGCCCCTCTTGAACACCCCTTAATTGAATTTTCCTCAGTCCAGAAAGAGACTTTTGATGAACACATTGCGTCCCTACCAGAAGGAAGTAGCCCTGGCGGTACTGGACAGCGTTTTCGGCAGGAAGGGTCTTACCTTCTCCGTGGAAATCGCCCGGCAGGGAGGTAAGAATGAGCTATCAGCCCAGCTTGAGCTTTTACTGCTAACTCTGTATATGGCTGAGCCACAGAATCTGGTGAAGTGCTCCCCCACCTTCAAGCCACAGACAATCATCTCGATGACCCGTCTCAAGGATAGATTAAATGATGCCGGCTTCGATGGCGTCTGGGCGGCGGAACTGGGTTACAGTATCAGGCTGGGGAATGCCCGGGCGATATTCCTATCGGCGGATGAGTCGGCTAATGTGGTGGGACACACCGCCCACATTCTCCTGGAGATAGACGAAGCCCAGGATGTCAGTAAGGAGAAGTACACCAAAGAATTCAAACCGATGGGCGCCACCACCAATGTTACTACCGTTCATTATGGCACTACCTGGGACGATACCACCCTCCTGGAGGAAATAAAGCAGACCAATGACGAACTGGAGAGGAAAGACAGCATCAAACGCCACTTCCGCTATGACTGGCAGGAAGTAGCCAGGTATAACCCTGACTATCTGGCTTATGTCGAGGGAGAAAGGGAGCGGCTGGGCAAGAACCATCCCCTCTTTCTGACCCAGTATTGCCTCTTGTCCGTACGCGGTGGCGGAGGATTTCTTTCACCGCTACAGAGAGCCCAGCTTCAGGGGAAACACGCCAGGCAGCACCAGCCTGAATCTAAGAAGGTCTATGTCGCCGGCATCGACCTGGCCGGAGAGGCTGAGGAAGAGGAAGGCGCCCGTCTCCGGGCACTCAAACCACGCCAGGACTCCACGGTGGTTACTATTGGCGAACTGGACTTCGCTAGCGGTGATAGCATTCAGAAACAGCCCGAAATTAAGATTGTCGAGCACTACCGGTGGACGGGCAAAAAACACACCGAGCTTTATCCCCAGCTGGTCGACGTCCTCAAAAATGTCTGGCGCTGCCGCCGTGTGGTGGTCGATGCCACTGGGGTCGGACAACCGGTAAGCTCTTTTCTCAGGCAGTCACTAAGCTCAACAGTTATTCCCTTTACCTTTACCCAACCATCAAAATCGCAATTGGGCTTTAACCTGCTGTCGGCAATCAACTCCGGCAGCCTGAAAATATATGCCGGGGATGCCTCGGGTGAGTATCAGGAATTCTGGTCTGAGATGGAGAAAGCCAGAAGCCAGTACCGTCCCAGCCAGACGATGAATTTCTATGTCGACCCCTCGCAAGGACACGATGATTTCCTGATGAGCCTGGCACTGCTGGTCGAAGCGGCTAATCAGTATTCGCCGCGGGAAGCCAGAGGGAGCGGTTGACACTAGCCAGCTTTCGGCATTAAGATAGCTTCCTAGTAGCACCGATGCAGGAACCGCTAATAGAGGAAGAAGATTATGGCCCAAGCTAAGCCAACGTCAAGCCGAACAAAGACAACAACCACTACAAAAAAAGTTGCCGTCATCGGTTTTGGCAATATCGGCACCGGCGTGGTCAAGCTGCTTTATGAGAAGGGGATTGCCGGCCTCGAACTGGTCAAAGTGGTCGATATCGACATAAAAAGGAAGCGCCCGGTCACTCTGCCCGCCAGTTATCTGAACACAGACTGGAAAGCGACCGTCAGCGACCCCGGGGTTGACATCGTCGTTGAGGTTATCGGCGGCATCGAACCGGCAAAAAGCATTTTGTTGGCCGCCCTCAATCATGGCAAAGACGTGGTCACAGCTAACAAGATGCTGCTGGCTCACGAGGGACAAAGTATTTTCCGACTGGCTTCAACCCGGCAGCGCCGCATTGGTTTCAGGGCTAGTTTTGTCGGCGCTCACCAGTTGATTCACGAGTTCCGCCAGACCGGAATCGCAGCCAAGAAGTTCAAGAGAATTTATGCTATTTTGAACGGCACCTGCAATTACATCCTGTCAACCATGACCAGAGAGGGAGAAGGATTCGGGGAAGCGCTCAGCGAAGCCCAGGCCAAAGGCTATGCCGAGAGTGACCCATCGGATGATATCGATGGAGTCGATACCGCCAACAAAATCCGTATTCTGCTGGCTCTCATCAGTAACTCGTATCACATGGTTGCCCCATTCCCGGTTGAAGGCATCAGGGATATTGCCCTACAGGATATCCAGTACGCCACGGAACTGGACTATGCGGTGAAGCTCATCGGTGTTATCGAGCAGAACGATGGCATCTTTAATGTCAGCGTCCATCCCGCTCTGGTTCCACGGGCGTCCCTGCTGGGCTCTCTGACCGGAGCTTACAACGGAATCGAGCTCGAGGATGAATACGGCACCGTATCAGGACTGGTGGCTCCCGGCGCCGGGACTTACCCTACCGCCGATGCCGTCATCAAAGACCTGCTCGATATCGCTGAAGACAGGACAATGGTCATGCCAAAATCGGCCGGGGCTTTGACCTTAGGCCCACCCGAAGCCATCGAGAGACGCTACTACCTCAGATTCAGTGTCGTTGACCAGGCGGGCGTACTGGCCCGGATTAGCAACATCTTCTGGAAGTATGACATCAGCATCGCCGCCGTCATTCAAAAAGAAACCACATCCAAGGAATTTGTCCCGCTCGTCATTACCACCCATCTGGCCAAAGAGGGCGACCTCCAGGCAGCGATAGACGAGGTCGATAAACTAGAGGTAGTCAAAGCCAGAACCAAAATTATCCGGATACTCAACGCTAACACTTAGCCATGATAGATAACAGCGGGGCAGAGAAATTGTTGACTCGTCTTAAGAACCTAGTCAGGGGTGAGGTTAGCACAGTCAATAACTAAAAGTAAGCCGTTCTTCTGCCCAGCCAGAAGAAGAAAGCAGCCAGTAGCAGAGCCCCAATACCAAGTAAAATATTTGTTGCCTTCTGAGACAGCCCCCAGGAAAAGCCAACAGAGAACTCCCCAGTGCCTGACCACTGGCTCTCACTGGAAGTACCGTCTACCGCCCTAACGTGCCAGTAGTAAGGGGCTTCTTTACTGACCGATTTCAGCCTTTCCCTTCCGGTGATGGTATATTCGGACCGGGTAATTCCGGTTTTCTCCAGGACAATAGAGCCTGAGGGAAAATCCTTATCAGTAGCAATCTGAAGGGTATAGGTTACCCCGCTGGAGTCAGCCACATCCTCCCAGTCAAAGTAAGTCTCTCTTTCCGCCTTAATGCCCATTTCCGGCTTCAGTGGCTTGGGTGTCGGTGGCGACGTTGATTCCATAATAAAAGCAAATTGTTTCGTGACAACGCCGTCAGTCGCGACGATACTGTGTCCTCCACCGCTACTGGGAGAAACTTCAAAGATTGCTGAGAACTTCCCGTCACTGCTGACAGGCGCCGTAGCTATCGGCTTACCATCATAGCTAACGGTCACCATGCCACCGGCAGCAAACCCGCTACCACTGACGGTGAGCTGCATGCCGACATGACCAGGGGAAGCCGCACTGGTAGCCGGACTGATGCCAGCACTGGTGGCAATGGAAAAATCAGCCTCAGCGTTATTGGTGCCATCACTGGCTTCTACCTTATAGGTAGTCGCGGCCAGGACAGGCACTTTAAAACTGGCGGTAAAGGCACCACTATTGTCGCTAGTGGCAGTGGCAATAGTGCTATTGTTAAAGGTGATAGTTATTAGTCGGCTGACGCGAAATCCGCTGCCGGTAACCATAACTTCAGTACCGCTCTCAGCAGTCGTAGGGTTGAGATTCAGTGCTGCTCCCACTATAGTAAATCCCAGGCTGGCCGAATTGCCGTTCTCATCCGCGACCACGATATTATAGCTACCAGCATCCTGGGCTGGTGCCGCAAAAATAACTGTGCCAAAGCTACCCAGGCTATTGGTCGTCGCCACACCAAGCTGCTTGTTATCGAAGCTGACAGTGATGCCTTTAGTGGCGGCGAAACCGGTACCACTGACCGTGATATTGTCACCGGCGGCCCCTGAGGTAGGGGTAACAGTAATCGCTTGCTTGGTGGTAAAAGTGGCCGTAGCCAGTTTGTCGCTGGCATCGCGGACCTCCACCGTGTGGTTCCCCCGGTAGCTTTCCGGAACGGTAAGAGCAACATTGCTAAAATCCCCATTACCATCGCTGGTCACCGTTTTAACCTGGGCACCGTCAAATTTGATAACAATGCTGCTGTTGGCCGAAAAATCCATACCACCAATCTTAACTTCAGCACCCACCGCTCCTTCCAACAGAGTGAGCGTAATCGCGGGGACCCCCTCTACCGTAAATTCGGCTCTGGCTCTTATCCTTTTCGATTCGTCACCCAAAATGGTAGTGTAGACATAGTAAGTACCACCCCGCACCTTTTCTACAGTTTTACCATCTCTCAGGTCCACCGGGATATTAAAAAAGATTCCTACAAACGTACCACCGAGCGGATTGGGGAACGGGGTCGTTCCCACAAACTTGTAATTGAGAACATTAGTATTAATTCTGTCATCCACAGGAGCCCTTTCGCGGGAAAAATAAACGTCATACTTGAAACTCGAATCAAAATCAGAACCGTAGACCTCAACATTATCACCGATTTTACCCCGGTTCGGGGAAACCCTGAGGTTGCCCGCAGCCTGCGCTGGCGTCACTGGTACAATGGCCACTAGAAAAGCCAGAAATAAAGCTACCGCCAGTATTCGAAAAACTTTATCACACTTCATGCTCATAATAATAAGACCAGCATGACTAACCTGTCAACCGAAATTATGACAGAGACTAGTTGACAGTTTACACTAAACCGTGTAATATCTAATCAATGGACAGGGCTAAAGCGCACGGTTTAACCCAGCAAGAGCTGGCCAACCAACTGGGCACGCGCCAGCAAACCATCAGCGAATGGGAAAAAGGGATGTATCAACCCCGCGGCGCCTCAGCCACCCTGCTTTCCATCGTTGCCGAACGAGCCAAATTCAAATATCAGACTAAGCCCACCCAAAACAGCACGAAAATACCTTGATATTGGACACTACCTACGGCAAAAAGGAGTTAAAGGACATAACTTAAATCAGGAACAGCTCAGGGTGGTTTAGCCGGGCTAAACCACCCTTTATTCAGCTGTTTGATACACGATAACGTGTAATATAGTACGAGTTAAGAGTAACTCTACCCGTCCGCAGGATTAGTCTCCTCGTCAACGGAGAGAAATAAGGGAAAGTTTAAGAGAGACAAACTCGCATTCAGGGTATTTAAGAGGGACGTAGACCATCTTAAAAAAGAGATTTCCCCATCCCATATTAAGGGAGAAGAATGAATGGGGGGATAGGTTGATAAGGAATCTTAGAGAAAGTCAGCTCATTAGACTCTGGCAGCACCAGTTACCTGATAGAACCGAACTGGTCACTGAAGATGGCCAGCCGATAGAGATAGTCTACCCGGGAAGAATTAACGATGACCGGGGAGCCGACTTTCGGGATGCGGTTATCGCTACCAAACAGGGACTACTTAAGGGGGATATCGAAGTCCATGTTAAGTCCAGTGATTGGCGGGGGCACCAGCACCACCGGGATACCGTCTATAACCGGGTAATCCTGCACGTGGTGATGTGGCGTAATACTGACACGGTGACCGGCCTCCAGGACGGCAGGGAAATCCCTATCCTTGCCCTGGATAAATACCTCACCTTTAACCGGCAGGCAAATCCGCCGTCTTCACCAGCCAACCTGAACATAGCCTGCCACCGGGCGGAACAACACCTGCCTACAGACGCTATGGGCCGGCTACTGGATAGGGCCGGAACAGAACGATTTTTAGCCAGAGCCGCCAGATTACAGGCAGACTTAGCCCAAACAGAAGCCAGCCAATGCCTTTATCAGGCAATAATGGAAGCTCTCGGGTATAGTAAGAATAAACTCCCTTTCTCGGAGCTATCACGCCGGTTGCCGCTGCCAGTCCTGGAATCGATAACTCAAAGCAGAATACCGGATGAAGAAATCCTTATCCAGCAGCAGGCGCTACTGCTGGGCACAGCAGGCCTACTGCCTTCACAACGCCAGGCAAGACAGCATCAGAACAAATCAGACGAACAATGGGTAGCCAGATTGGAAAAACAATGGACTTACGGCTGTCACCCCGAGGCGATGTCCCCTGACGCCTGGCAACTGTTTAAGGTCAGGCCGCATAATTCCCCCGTCCGTCGCCTGGTGGCCATGAGCTATCTCATCCTCCGTTATCGGCAAAAAGGATTACTGGATGGGTTAGTCAACATGGTAAAAGAGGTGCCGGTTAATCAAGGCTACCACACATTAGAAAAAGGGCTGCTGGTTAGTGCCGAAGGGTACTGGGCCAGCCACTTTGATTTTGGTTCAGTTAATCAAACCAGCAGTCCGACTCTGCTGGGGCAGGGACGGGCGGCTGACATCATCGTCAATGTGCTCCTGCCCTTCATTCTAGCCTGGAGCCAGTTGACCTCCCGGCCAGAGTTGGGCGGGAAAGCCACTGACCTTTACCACCACCACCCCAGGCTACCATCAAATTCCATAGAAAAGCATATGATGGCCCAGCTCGGATTAAACAATAGCCTGGTCAACTCAGCCAGGCGGCAACAGGGGCTAATTCACATCTATCAGAGCCGGTGCACTCAGGGGAGATGCCATGCCTGCTCCTTAAGCCAGCTTAAGACCGGGAAGCACGTCCAAGTCCAGGCCATCGCTCTTACCGGCTTGAAACCGGTAGTAGCCACGGGCGGCAATCATGGCCGCATTATCGGTACACAGCTTGAGGGGAGGAATCAGCACCGGGATGGGTGAACTTTTCACCATCTGCTGACGGAGCCGTTCATTGGCAGCCACCCCACCGGCCAGCAAAATCTGCTTTACGCGGTACTCTTTGGCTACGGCCACCGTCTTGGTCACCAGGACATCGACCACCGCCTCCTGAAAGCTAGCCGCCGCATCAGCCTGAGCCGCCACTTTACCTTCCTCGACCAACCGCAGCAGAGCTGTCTTGATGCCGCTAAAGCTGAAGTCGTTGGTCCCCTTTAACCAGGCGCGGGGTAGCGGGATAGAAACGGTGCCCGCCCTGGCAGCACGCTCGATGGCGGGACCACCAGGGTAGCCCAGACCTAATATCCGGGCGGCTTTGTCGAAGGCTTCGCCGGCAGCATCATCCCGTGTCCGCCCCAGCAATACATAGTCGCCGTGCCCCTTCATCAGCACCAGGTCGCTATGCCCCCCGGAAACAATGAGGCATACCAGGGGAAAACG
>JACPSA010000150.1 GCA_016193545.1 Chloroflexota bacterium | reverse complement strand
TACCTCACTGCATCTCCGGGAACCATCCTCAAACGAGTCTTGAAAGAGGCGGGGCAGAGACCTCTGCTTGAGGTGGACAACCCTCTGCTGACTATCACCGAGCTCTTAAAATTCAGAAAACCTTTTTACGAGCGGGCGGCCAACATCAGGGTAAACACCTCAAAACTGGACATTAAGGCCGTGGCTGAGCAAATAATAGAGCAGTTGAAAAAAGATGAGAGCTTCGATTTTTCAAAGTAAAATAGCCGGGAAGATAGTAGCCCCCGCCTCGAAGAGCTACACTATCCGCGGGCTGATATGTGCCGCCCTGGCTAAAGGCCAAAGCGAAATAATAAATCCGCTGGGCTCTGATGATACCGAAGCCTGCCTGGATGTATTGAGCCGCCTGGGTATTCCCGTCCTTCAGGGCAAAAACTCGTGGCGGGTTACCGGGGGTAATTTCCATGAGCCAAAAACCGACCTGTTCTGCCGGGAATCGGCAGCCACATTAAGATTTATGACGGCCATATGTTCGCTCGTCCCCGGTAGCTGCCGCCTGACCTCGGCACCTTCTCTTGCCCGCAGACCGATAAAACCATTGGTACAGGCACTGAGTCAATTGGGAGTCGATTGCTCCTACCAGGACAAAGAAGCCTGCGTGCTAGTCAGGGGAGGCAGACTAAAGGGCGGGGTCGCCGAACTACCGGGTAATATCAGTTCTCAATTCGTCTCCGCCTTACTATTCATCTCCCCCTTCGCCGATGAGGGCACCAGAATTAGGGTAACGACCGCCTTAGAATCACAACCTTTCGTCGCGATGACCCTGGAATGCCTGAAAGTTTTCGGCATAAGCGTCAACTCTTCCCCGGACCTGAGAGAACTGGAAACATCTCACCAAAGGTATAAACCGACTAAATACAGAGTAGAGGGAGACTGGACGTCAGCCTCATACCCGTTGGCCCTGGGGGCCTTGGCGGGCGAGGTGGAGGTAGCCAATCTAAATCCGGCCAGCCTGCAGGGAGATAAGGCAATATTAGATTTCCTGAGAGACATGGGGGCTTCAGTCACCATCGGGAAAAACTCGGTTACGGTAAAAAAATCGAGACTGAAGGCGATACGAGCCAACCTGGTCAACTGTATCGACCTGCTGCCGACCATGGCCATTCTGGCAGCAGCCGCCGATGGCACCAGCGAGTTTACCGGCATCGAAAGAGCCCGACTCAAAGAGTCGGACCGGGCTTCAGCGTTACATGAGGGGCTGGCGAGAATGGGCATCAAAGTTATCGAGGAGAAAAACAGGTTGACCATCACCGGTTCACCGGTAAAAAGTGCGGTCATCGATACGCGGGGCGACCACCGTATCGCCATGGCTTTTAGCCTGCTTGGATTAAGCTACGGTGGTACTATAATAGAAGAAGCGGAATGTGTTACCAAGACCTACCCCGAGTTCTGGGATATACTGAAAAGTCTAGGGGGCGAGGTGAAGATAGATGGAAAATAGTTTCGGCAAGCTGTTCACCATAACCAGCTTCGGCGAAAGCCATGGCCGGTGCGTCGGCGTTACTATCGATGGCTGTCCGTCTGGTTTAGCGCTCACCGAGCAGGATATCCAGAAAGAGGTGGATAAAAGGCGACCGCAGGCAGGTATCGGTGCCACCAAGCGAACCGAGGAAGACAGAGTGGAGATTCTCTCCGGCACCTTCAACGGACATACTACCGGCGCACCCGTCTGCTTGCTGATATGGAACAAGGATGTCGACTCCACTGAATACGAAAAAATGAGATTCCTGCCCAGGCCAGGCCACGCCGATTACACCGCCTTTAGCAAATACGGCGGATTCAATGACTTCCGTGGTGGAGGCAGGTTCTCCGGTAGAATCACCGCCACTCTGGTCATGGCTGGCGCCGTAGCTAAGAAACTGCTCGGCACGGTCGGCATCGAGGTGCTGGCACATACCATTGAAATCGGGGGCATCAAAGCCAGTCCGAAAAAGATTGATGAAATCAGAAAAAATGTGACGACCAATCCTCTCCGTTGCGCCGACCCTACCGCCGCCAAAGAGATGATTGGTCTGATTGAGAAGGTGAGAGAGGTCGGCGATAGCGTTGGGGGAGCGGTAGAAGGTATAGCGCTCAATGTGCCCGTCGGTCTGGGAGAACCAATCTTCGACACGCTGGATGGGGACCTGTCCAAAGCTATTCTGGCTATACCAGCGGTTAAGGGAGTCGAGTTTGGCTCAGGTTTTTCCGTTGCGGGCAAAATAGGCTCGGAGAATAACGATTCGCTGGCCATTAAAGCCAGTAAGATAGTTACCCTGACTAATAATGCCGGCGGCATACTCGGCGGCATCAGTAACGGGATGCCGATAGTCCTCAGGGCAGCTTTCAAGCCGACACCATCAATCGCCCGAAGTCAGAAAACAGTCGATTTGAAAAAGATGAGTACGGTCAGCTTGGAAATCAAGGGCAGGCATGATGCCTGTATTGTGCCCAGGGCGGTACCGGTAGTGGAAGCAATGATGGCGGTGACTATCTGTGATTTCGCCCTAAGAGCCGGAGTTATCCCGAGAGTGATAAAATGAGCCTGGACGCAGGACTCACCCCGGAGGTATAAAAATGAGCCTGGAAGACTTGAGAAAACAGGTAGATGAAGCCGATAGCCAGATAGTCAGGCTTATCGCCGAGAGGATACGGCTTGCCCAGAAAATAGGAGAGGAGAAAAAGAAGCAGGGCAAGCAAATCAGGGATATCGAAAGAGAAGAGCGGGTGCTGGAAAATGTCAGGAGAGTTGCCCGGCAGGAGAAGATAAAACAGGAAGATGTAGAGGGTATTTACCGCCGAATAATGGACATAGCCACCAGCGTACAGGGTCTGACAGTGGCTTTCCAGGGTGAAATCGGCGCCTATAGCGAGGAAGCCGCCTCCCGTTTCTTCGGCCCTTCGGTTCAGGTAAAACCCTGTGAGAGCCTGGAGGATGTTTTTCAGATTGTGGAACAGGGCAAGACCCAGTTCGGCATTGTCCCCATCGAGAATTCACTGGAAGGCAGTATCAGCCGGGCGTACGACCTGCTGCTGGACTCAAGCCTCAAGGTCTGCGGTGAAACTGAACTGCGGGTTGTCCACTGCCTGATTGCCAGCCCGGAAACACGGCTGGAATCAATCAAAAAGGTCTATTCCCACCCGCAGGCACTGGGACAATGTAAAGCTTTTCTCAGGCATCTCGGCGCCGAACTGGTCCCGACCTATGATACCGCCGGCAGCGTCAAGATGATAAAAGAGAAGGGAATAACCGACGGTGCGGCTATTGCCAGCAGCAAAGCCGCCGAAATATACCAGATGAAGATTATTGCCAGCGGGATTGAAGACAATCCGAATAATTTCACGCGGTTCTTTATCCTGTCCAAGCAGGATGCGCCGCCGTCAGGTAATGACAAGACATCCATTGTCTTTTCGGTAAAAGATAAACCGGGGGCACTCTATGAATTCCTGAAAACCCTGGCTTCAAGAAATATCAATTTAACCAAGATTGAGTCCAGGCCAACCCGGCAAAAACCCTGGGAGTATAATTTTTACCTGGACTTTGCAGGCCACCGTGAAGATAAGATAGCCCGGGAAACTCTGGATGAGCTGGGAAAGATTTCACTTTTCGTCAAGGTGCTGGGTTCATATCCCAGAGCCAAATAGCTAGTCCTGATAGCCTCATTCTTAGCCTAGAGGTTAACCCTCATCCCCTGTATCCCACTCTCCCAGAGGGTCTTGTATCAAAAGTACCGCATTCGTGTCACCCTGAGCACATTCACTTCGTTCAGTGTAAACTCCGCGAAGGGTCTCAGGTCGAAGACTCTTCGAGGTGGCGGGGATTATTTTTGTATCG
>JACPSA010000132.1 GCA_016193545.1 Chloroflexota bacterium | reverse complement strand
CCAATGTATGTTTGTGGCATGATTTAGAAAACAGCTGCTTTGCGGTGAATTAAAGTTTTTTACACTTTATATTGCTGCGGTGTGGGATAATGCTACGGTTTTATCATGCTTTCTATTTTCGGCTCTTTCTTGGCACTAGTTTAGCCAATCAGAAAATGAACCCATTCAACTTAGCATTGGAGTATTTTTTGTCTCGATAGTGGTAGAGCAAGTTGGATTCCCTATAGTCCCTGATAAGTATCTTCTCGTCGGGAGGCTACCTTTACTACTGTTACCAGCCTAGCTTTGTCATCTATAGCATATACTACCCTGTAGCGTTCCACCCTGAGGCGCCAGAGGTCTGTCCCGCGCAGTTTCTTGCAGCCGGAAGGTCTAGGGACATCTGCCAGAGTATTAATAGCCCCTCCTCTTCTTCCAAACGCTCATATATCAATTCTCGGACTACACCTGCCACGGATGTCTTGTGCTTAAAAGCCATGAAGCGTAAGGCTTCATACTCTTCCGGGCGCAGGCTTACTGTTGTCCTTTTAAAACTATCTTTAACATTGGTCATCTTTCACCTCCGCCTAATGCTATCATCAAAACATCATAATGTCAAATAATCATAGTTTCCTTTGAAAATCTCTGCGACAAAACTCCCTTGCCCCTTCCTCTTCTCCCGCCTTATAATAACCTTACCTTTTTCGTCTAGAGCAGGATAAAGACGACGTTGGATTCTTGCAGTTCTGGTCAATTTGGGCAACTGGGAAGGCCCTTACTTTATGACCGTTAAAGAGCAGCAATGTACGTAGAATCCACCCCCGGAGCATCCAGTAAAGGATTAATGTCGGCGCATCCCGTCCCGGAAATTTCCTGGTTATTAGCGGACTTTGGGTACCATCCCGTAGTCTTGGCTTATTATCACGGGACTGAGCACTCTTTGGTTGTCGGGAGACCAATTGCCTCTCATTATTCTCGGAGATGAGAATGCGTCCGCATAACATTGATATTTGTTTTTGTTTCAACGGAACAAATGTACTTTAACAGTAAAATTTGGTAATTGGAATTTGCTTGGGATTTGGCAGGCTATGGTGATAAGAAGTTTGCTAGAGAAAATTGGATTCGAACCAACGACCTCGGCACTGATTAATCAGCTCTTCCCAGCAAAACTTGACAAGTCAATATTTAGCTCTCTATAATAAGGAGAAACTACTTACTCCACTTCTTACCCAAAAATTCCAGCGGAAAGTTGTCTGTTATATACCCTTAAGATTTGACCTGGTTTCCCTGTTATGGCGAAGTATATCTTTGTTACTGGCGGTGTTGTTAGTTCAGTTGGCAAGGGTATCGCTGTCGGTTCTATCGGTACCATCTTAAAGAGTCGTCAGATTACGGTGTCGGTGCAGAAGCTGGACCCCTATCTCAATGTCGACCCGGGAACGATGTCACCCTATCAGCACGGCGAGGTATTTGTCACCCGGGACGGCGCCGAGACTGACCTTGATTTAGGCAACTATGAACGTTTCATCGATGTTAACCTGACTACCGAGTCTAATGTTACCTCGGGTCAAATCTATAGTGCCGTTATTGCCAAGGAGAGGCGGGGCGATTTTCTGGGTGGTACTATCCAGGTAGTCCCCCATGTTACCGCTGAGATAAAGCAGCGGTTTAAGAAGCTGGCTGAACGTTCCCAGGCTGAGGTGGTTATTATTGAGGTCGGTGGCACTGTCGGCGATATCGAGGGGCAGCCCTTTCTGGAAGCCATCAGGCAGATGAGAAAAGATGTCGGGAGGGACAATGTACTCTATATCCATGTTACCCTTCTGCCCTATCTGGCGACGACTCAGGAGCTGAAGACCAAGCCTACCCAGCACAGTGTCAATGAGTTGCGCCGCATCGGTATTCAGCCGGATATTATCATCTGCCGTAGTGACTACCCTATCCCGGAAGGGTTAAGGGATAAAATATCTCTATTCTGTGATGTGGACCGGCAGGCGGTCATCCCTCTGCCGACGGTACCGGTCATCTATGAGGTACCTCTGGTCCTGGAGGCAGCCGGATTGGGACAGCTAATTGTGGACAAACTCGGGCTTAAGGCAGAGCCTGCCGATTTGCGGGAGTGGCGGGAACTGGTTGCCTCTATCAAAGAGCCCCATGACCCGGTTAATATTGCCCTGGTCGGCAAGTATGTGGAATTGAAGGATGCCTATTATTCGGTGCGTGAGGCGTTACACCATGCGGCCCTATTTCATAATAGGACACTCAATCTCACCTGGGTGCCGTCCGAGGAGCTGGAGAAAGATGGTGGTGAGGCTCTGCTGCGCTCAGCCCAGGGCATCATCGTTCCGGGCGGTTTTGGCATTAGAGGTATCGAAGGTATGATAAAGGCCGTCACCTATGCCCGGCAGAATAAAATCCCTTACCTGGGGCTATGCCTGGGAATGCAGGTTATGGTGATTGAGTTTGCCCGGTACGTTATGGATTCGCCCGAACCGAATTCCACCGAGTTTAATGCGGATACTCCCTATCCGGTCATCGACCTGCTTCCTGAGCAGAGATTCATTGAAGATAAAGGCAAGACGATGCGTCTTGGTGACTATCCCTCCCGGCTGGTCGATGGTAGCCATGTTGCAGCGGCTTATGGGCAGAGCCTGATTTATGAGCGCCACCGGCACCGCTACGAATTCAATAACAAGTTTCGCGACCAGTTGGAGGGGGCAGGGATGGTTTTTAGTGGCCTGTCTCCTGACGGTAACCTGGTGGAGTTTTGCGAGCTGACTGACCACCCGTGGATGGTCAGCTGCCAGTGTCACCCTGAATTCGGTTCCCGTCCCGGGCATCCCCACCCTCTGTTCCGTGATTTTATCGGCGTCGCCAAGAATGTATTGCGGGAGGGAGCTCAGCCATCATTACCACTTTCCGCCTGACCGATAAGGTAACCGTTTAAACGAGGATTGAATGCGTATTTTCCTGGACACAGCCAATATCGACCAGATTAAACAGGCGGTTAAGCTTGGCGTCATCAGTGGTGTCACCACCAATCCCAGCCTGGTATCCAAAGAGGGGGTCGCCGACTACGCCGCCACCATTAAGGAAATTTGTTCTATTGTCCCGGGACCGATTTCGGTCGAGGTGCTGGTGGAGGGGGTGAAGCCGATGATTGAGCAGGCGCGGCAAATCTCTACCTGGGCGCCTAATATCGTGGTTAAAATCCCGGCGACTGCCGAAGGGCTGGAGGTAACCTCAGTCCTGGCTAAAGAGGGTATTAAAGTGAACTTCACCCTGTGTTTCTCGCTGAATCAGGCACTTCTCGGGGCACGGGCTGGTGCCACTTATGTCAGTCCTTTTGTTGGCCGGCTGGATGATATCGGGCATGATGGTATGCAGGTAGTCAAAGATATTGTTGGTGTTTTTCAAAAGTATCCTGAGATACACACCGAGGTAATCGCTGCCAGTGTTCGCCATCCGGAGCATTGTGTCGCTGCCGCCAAGGCCGGGGCGCACATTGCTACCGTTCCCAACAACGTGCTGGTGCAGATGATACAGCACCCGCTGACCGATATTGGCGTCAGCCGTTTTCTGGCCGACTGGAAGCGTGTGTCACGGAAATAGTTTTAGCCGTCTGAAAGCCAGCCCGGTAGAAGAAGGTTTAAATCCCGGCTATTAGACTATTCTTAAATTTATATACTAAAAAACTAGGGAGCGATTAAAATGGATATGAGTCAACTGGAAAGCAAGACTAAAGAAGAGTTGCTGG
>JACPSA010000001.1 GCA_016193545.1 Chloroflexota bacterium | reverse complement strand
CGGATACTATCTCTGATGAAAGAGAATAGCCCGGCCTGAACCCCGAACCCACCAGCCAGGGAAAGCACCCAGTACCACAATGTGGCTGTCTGTTCCAGGGCATGACTTAAGCCCTGCGCCCAAGTGAGAAAACCAAGGTAGATTATTATCAGTAAGGCGGCGCTGCCTGTTCCAACCATGATATGTTTTTTCATAGTTCCCATTTCAAGACCCTTTGCTGAACGCCGGCAACATCTCGAATCACTATTTCGATATACTTGGTTTGCTTCTGATTTACGGAATCGGGGACAGGGAAAGTCAACCGGCCGCGACGATGATGCCCGCCGGGAGCCGCATCCCAAGAGACAGGGGTATATTGGTTACCGGCATTGTCCTTCAGTGTGGCCAACTCACCCAGATTATACTGGTCAAGGTCTACTGAATGAGTGTTCATGGCAACTTCAAAGATGAGGGAACCGCTCTCCGTTTTAATCCATTCAATATCGATGGTCACATTTCCCCCGGTGTTAGATTGTACCAGTCCACCGCTGGATGCGGTAGAGCCACCAGATGGGCTGGCAGGAGGCTCTTGTCCCCCTTGGGATACAAAACCAGAGGAGCACCCGGTAACGATAACTGCCACCATAACGATAAAGATAACGAACAACGAACTCTTGATAAATCTACTCACTTTCTGTTTATCTCCGGGTTTTCTTGCTTAGGCGAAACTCTCTTTTTACAAATTACTATTACTGAACTTATCGCTTCATCGCCTTACGTAGTGTTTCCATTAACTCTTTGATGTGCTCTTCGCCGTGTTGCTGGCGGATGGCGTCGGTGACGCAGCCCTCGATGTGGCCCTGAAGGATTAGCAGAGAAAGTTCATCCACCGCTGCCGAAAGGGCAGCTAATTGCTGAACGATGTCAATACAGTAGCGCTCATCTTCAATCATCTTCTGAATACCTTTTGCCTGGCCTTCGATTTTCTTCATCCTGGCTAATAGAGACGACTTATCCTTGGTATATTGGTACTGTCTTACTGTTGTTGACATCTCGTTTATTTCCTCCTTGCCGGTTAATCGTCAGGGAGATAATTTGCAGTATGGTAATACTACATACTACCATAGGGTATTGTCTGAGTCAAGAAATTTATAATATTGGAAGGGGAAATGCTCATCAGAAGTCACGTAGCAGTGCCGGGCACCTGCTTTAAAGGTAGCCATTCTCTTGGAATGTCTAGATTAGGCGTGCCAGCCGGCTGATATCGCAAATAAATCCAGTCGGGCAGACAGCGCATTTCTCGCATTCCAGTTGCAGTGTTGTGTGGGTTATATTGAAGTGCTCTGCCAGGTCTTGATTGACGGCGGCCATGATTTCAGAACTCTGGCTTACTTTCTGGTCTGTGATGAGTAAGTGGGCGCTCAGGGCGTGTATTTGTGAAGTGATTGTCCATATGTGGATGTCATGTACATCCTCCACGCCGGGGATGGCCTTAATCTTGCCGACGACTTCGTCTATTTGGACATGCTTCGGTACTGCTTCCAGAAGAATATCAGCTGATTCTCTGACTATCTGGGTTGCCCCCACCAGGATAATGCCACCGATAAAAACAGCGATGATGGGGTCGGCAACGTACCAACCTGTGACGGAAATGATGATGGCGCCAATAATGACACCGACTGAAGAGATGGTGTCGCCCATGATGTGCCAGAAAGCTGCCTTCACATTTAATTGTTCGTGGCTGGCTCGACGCAGCAATAGCATCCCGATAAGATTAGCAATGAGGCCGATTGTTGCCACCAGCAACATCAGCGGAGTCTGAATGGTAGGTGGCTCTAAAAATCGCTGGTATGCCTCATAAAAAATCCAGAGGGCCAGCACTACCAGGGTGACGCCATTAGCCAGGGCGGCCATAATTTCCACCCGGTGATAGCCAAAAGTTCTGGTTAGTGTGGCCGGTCTCTTGGCGATGGTGATAGCGAACATCGCCAGTCCCAGAGCCAGAGCATCCACCAGCATATGCCCGGCATCACCCAGTAAGGCTAAGCTATTGCTGAGAATACCCCCGATAACCTCGGCGACCATGATAGCCAGCACGATGATAAGGACCGTTCTCAACCGGCTAGTATCTGTAGAGGCCAGGTGGTTGGCTTCATCATGATGGTGGTGATGCTCACTCATTTTCTTCCCTAACAACTATAGCTTATTTAAAATTGCAGCCTCCTAATATTAGCTGATTTTGTTGATGCTGGCAACTGCCTCTCTGTTTCGTGTTTCCGAAATTGACTTCGCCTAAACTGATGAGGTATGCTGAAAACTGCTCTCGTCTAGCCAGCGGCAAAGCCGTGTGCTAAAATTTTGATAGAGTATAAGGTAGTCTGGGAGGCTGAAGTCCCATGAAAGTAAAGGTGGACAGAGATTTATGTACCGGTGTGGGTAATTGCGTGGCTTTTGCCCCTTCGGTCTTCAAGCTTGATGCTAAGAACAAGGCGGTGGTTCTCGATGCTGATTCGGTTAGTGACGATGAACTTTTAGAGGCGGCCGAAAGCTGCCCGGAAAATGCGATTATTGTTGAGGATGACGAGGGTAATCAGGTATACCCCTGAGCTATCCGAAATGGTAATCAGGGGCATCTTTATTCTGATATTTTGGTGACTATCAATCAAGGTCTATTGTCACCGGGTTAAGTAGTGGAAATAAGACATTAGTATTAGTCTTCGTGGATTTATCGTGTTATCTTGATAGGAAGTCGGCCTTTTTGTTATCAGAGAGATAATGACTAAAATAAGGGTGTAACCCGGAGGTAAAGATATGAGGATGGTTTACCTGGACAATGCGGCGACTACCCCTCTTCTCCCTGAAGTCCGTGAAGCGATGTTGCCTTACCTGGGGGAGGCTTTTGGCAATCCCTCCTGCCTGCACGATTGGGGAGATAAGGCACGAGGAGCCATGGAAGAGGCCCGGTCTCAGGTGGCGCAGCTTATTGGGGCTAATGCCGAGGACATAATCTTTACCGGTAGCGGTACGGAAAGCAATAATTTTGCCATTAAGGGACTGGCGTTAGCTCAGCAAAATAAGGGTAAGCACATTGTTGTCTCGGCTATCGAGCATTTCTCAGTGCTTCACTCGGCCAAAACCATGGAGAAGCTGGGTTTTGAGGTGAGCCTGGTGCCGGTGGATAAAAGTGGTGTGGTCGACCCCCATGATGTGGAGCATGCTACTAAGAAAGATACCATACTGATATCAATAATGCATGCCAATGGCGAGGTGGGTACTATCGAGCCGATAGCAGAGATTGCGCGAATAGCCAGAAAGAATAAAGTGGTTTTCCATACCGATGCCGTAGCTACTGCCGGAACCATACCGGTCGATGTTAACGAGCTGGGGGTGGATGCCTTGAGCCTGTCAGGAAACCAGTTCTACGGCCCGAAGGGGGTGGGTGCCCTCTGGGTGCGGAAGGGGGTGCGTATCATGCCGCTTCTCGATGGTGGTGTGCAGGAGGGAGGACGACGCGCCGGTACTGAGAATGTGCCGGCTATCGTCGGTCTGGGTAAAGCGGCTCAAGTGGCTCAAGCCAGTATGCCGGCCCGGATAAAGCACTTGACTCAACTCCGCGACCGTTTACTAACAAAATTGCCCGCTAAGATTGACCATGTGGTAGTTACCGGCCATCCAAAGAACCGTCTTCCCGGTAATGCCAGCTTCTGTATTGAATTTATCGAGGGTGAATCCATGCTGATGCTGTTGAACATGCAGGGCGTGGCCGTCACCAGCGGCTCAGCCTGTACCTCGAGGGCATTAAAAGCCTCTCATGTGCTCATTGCCATGAAATTATCCCATGCAATTGCTCAGGGTTCCCTGCTCTTCAGCTTCGGCCTGGATAATACTGCTGAAGATGTTGACCATGTCCTTGAGGTGCTGCCACCTATTGTCGACAGGCTGCGGCAGATGTCACCCCTTTACTCCAAATTTACCAAACAAACTAAGGAGGCAAAATAATATGCCGGTATATAGTGAAAAAGTAATGGATCACTTCATGCACCCTCGCAATGTGGGGGAGATTGAGAACCCCGATGGTGTTGGAGAAGTAGGTAATCCGGTATGCGGGGACATGATGTCATTTTATATCAAGGTCAGGGATAACCGCCTGGCCGATGTAAAGTTCAAGACCTTCGGTTGCGGTGCGGCGATTGCTGTCTCCAGCATCGTTAGTGAAATGGCTACGGGTATGACGCTGGATGAAGCGATGAAGATTACGCCCCGTCTGGTGGCTGACGAACTGGGGGGATTGCCCAAGAATAAGTTTCATTGCTCTAACCTGGGGCATGAAGCCCTGCAAAAAGCTATTAAAGACTATCGTAGCAAGACAAAGACAAAAGGAGGAGCGAAATAGTGGCCACTAAGAAGAAATTAGAAAAAGAGAATCGTTTTTGCCCGTACTGTGACGAGGAAATTGCCGAAGCATCCTGGCCTTATTGTCAGGCCTGCCAGGTAACTGTCTTCTATTGCCCGGAGTGCCGCAAGCCAGTGCCGCGGGATAAAAGGGTATGCCCTTCTTGTGGGGCGGCGATTAAAGGTTAAATTAGTTAAAGGGAGGACCAAAATGGCGGAGCAAAAGAAAGAAAAAATGACCATAGCGGTGTTAAGCGGAGACCTGGAACGTGCTCTGGCTGCTTTTATGCTGGCGGTTACCGGTGCCAGCATGGGTATGGAGGTGAGTATGTTCTTCACCTTCTGGGGGCTGAATATCGTCAAGAGAGAAGAAGGCAGTCTTAAGAGTAAGGGGTTGATGAGGAAAATGCTCAACCTTATGAATCGTGGCGGTGCCAAGAGGCTCAAGCTCTCCCGCTTCAACATGCTTGGTTTAGGTACCTGGATGATGAAGCGGCTGATGAAAGAGACCAATATGCCTTCTGTTAGCGAGTATATCACCATGGCTAAAGATATGGGGGTAAAGCTTATTGCCTGTACTACTACCTGTGGGGTGATGGGAATACCTCCAGAAAAAGGGACATTCCGTAGTGAGGTTGAAAGTCTGGCTGGTGCCGCTACCTTTCTGGGGGAAGCACGCCAATCAGGGATAGTCCTTTTCATTTAATTAGCACTATAGACGGATTAAGGAGGAACCGATGAAAGCGGACCAGACTCTGGATTGTATGGGACTCTACTGCCCGATGCCGATTGTTAAAACGGCAGAGAAGATTAAGCAGATGAAGGAAGGCGAGGTTCTGGAGGTGCTGGGTGATGACCAGGGCATAAAGCAGGATATGCCGGCCTGGTGTGAAGCTACCGGGAACAAGTTTCTGGGCATGGAGGAGGCGGGTGGGGAAATCAAGGTATATGTTAAGAAAACCCACCGGTAAACGTCCCTGTTAATAGCAGTAACAAGGAAGGTGTTCAATGACCAGACGGGTAAAGCTTTTAGTTAATGATGTGCCTATTGACCTTGATTATTTTGTGCAGGGTTTCATTGACCATACTGTCGCCGGTATGATAGCTGGACTGGAGGATACCGGGGAAATAGAAGTTCTCAATCTTTCTATCGACGGTGATAAGGTCAGAATTAATCTGAATAATGCTCCGCTCCGGGCTAATGCCTTCGTCAGCAAAATCATTAAGAATACGGTTGCAGGTCTGCTCTCCACTTTGAAGGGAGTGGATAAGATAGCCAAGATAAATATCAGTATCTGGCGTTGATTGCCTGAGCCGGAACATATTGTCGTAGGGTCGTTAAGACCGGTTGTATCTGCGTCTTGTTAATCTGAGTCTTACGGGCTAATCGGTTGGAGGAGGGTAGGGTGGGTCTCTGACTAGGCGTTCCAGTACCTGGAACCAGGTATAGTCCACCAGGGCGACATCGTTTGAGCCCGGGGCCTGGACATAAAAGTTACTACCATCCGGTGTGCTATCGCCAACTTTAATGTCAAGAACTTTGCCGCTCTCCAGGGTTAGCGTTATCTGCATCAGTGGCTGAGTCAGGCCGAATTTAGCTAGTGTCTCCCCGGTGGTATTTTCAGAAATGACTCTATTGGTTCCGGGGCCGCTTAAAAGCAGCGGAATCCCGCCTCCCCATCGCTGCATATCCACTTTAGGTTGTGGGGGTTCATCGAAGTACCAGAATCTATCTTCGCGCTTGCTGAATGCCTGGCTTTTGCTCTCGCGGGGAAGCTCTATTTTAATCTTTTGTAGTTCCTCCATCTCCACCAGCCACACATAGAGTTGTGGCTTAGGTGGTGGTGATGGTTCAGGCCGGCTGTCGATGTAGAAATACCCACCCAGAGCCAACAGCACAGCCAGCAGTATGAGAATATTTCTGAGTCTCAAGTGATTCCGTCCCCAGGGTTAATTTGTCTCACTACCTTCGGCGCCACCAGGTGATGGCCCCGACCGCCAGCACGATTAATGGTAGTAAGCCGATACTGGAAATTCTGATGAAGTTGGCTGTTTCTGGGCCAACTACCAGCCTGCGGAATGGTACAACCTTGCGCTCGATAGAAATAAGTTCCTGTCCCGCGGTAATCAGGTTTACCGCATTAAGGAAGAGTTCTTCGTTATCACCGTTAAAAAAATGCTGGTTGGCTGCGAAATCAGAGTCCCCGAAGATAACCATGTTGGTTCTTTTGGCCTGTTCAGGTTCCTCATCTGAAGCGTTGGTGATGAAAAAACCCATGTCCAGCGGTCCTTTACGGTCGATTCCGTCGTTAAATTTAGCTTCTTTGGAGGGGTCAAATTCCTTTTCCAGCCAGCTATCTTGGCTAGTTCTGAGCAGCGATAGCATCTGAATTGAGCTATTCTCGCTCGTCCAGATAACTTGGGGAATAACTCCGGATTCCAGGCCGACAAGTTTAGCGGTATATTCAGGTTGAGGAGTTAAGGCAGTTGCCCCGGGGAAATAGGTGGTTGACAGGCCAAAGAAATTTCTCAGCCGCGGGACGCTGGGGCTAGTGATACTTGGAGCCACATAGGACGTAGGGTCGATAACAATTCCGTCTTCTATCTGGATTCCCCAGTCAGAGAGCAGTTGTTCAATTTCCTCGGGAGGATTGGGATTTATCAGTACCACTGCTGCTCCGCCATTTTTTAGATAATTCCTGATAATCTCAAGCTCATTCGTGCCCAGTGACTTCTGTGGTCCAGCGATTATTAAGGCGGCAGTATCCTCGGGTATTTCACGGTTGATAACCAGGTCAAGCGTTTCCACCTTGTACAGGTTATCAAGTAAACTCTGCCTGGCGTTGCTGTAATCGGCGCTGACGCTGCTCTCGCCATGCCCTGTAAGGAAATACAATTTCTTCTGAACAATGCCGGTAACTTCCAGAATGGCGCTGGTGAAGGGGTGCTCCGCATCGGCACCGACAATTTGCGGGTTCCCCTGCTGGTCTGCACTTACTTGTACAATTTCTTGTGGTGATATCAGGCGGGACCGGGTTCCGCTTTTAAAGACAACTGTCTCGTATTGATTTATGCCGTATTGTCTCGCCTGGTCCGGATGCTCGTCTGGGTCAATAGTTTCTATACTTATCTTGTCGCTATAATTCTGGTACTCGTCCAGTAAATTGTTGATGTAACCACTAATGCCCAGGGTGTCCTGGGGGGTTGTGAAGAAAATCACCTGTACCGGTGTTTCTAGGTTCTGGAGGGCATCTTTGGTCTGCTGGGTGAGTGTAAATTGAGCTACACCGGTAGCGTCAAAGCGGTGATAGTTACCCAGGCTGATGGCATTGACTAGGAGGGTGATGCCGATGAAAGTCACCGCCATCACCGTGGTACCGCTGCTAAACTTGCCTCGTCGGCCGGTCAGGGCGCTACCAACCCGCCTGAAATCAATGATGACGGCGGTGCTCAGGAGCAGTGCTCCCAGGAGCAGGAGACCCCAAGCGGCCAATCGGATATCGGGTAGCAGTATCATCACGATGAAGCCGACCAGCAGAGCTACCAGCCCGAGTAGGGCGATTAGTCCGGAGAATCGATAGACATTAGAAGTGTTCTTCATTTAACTCCACCGGCTGTTTTCCAGAGACCTTATTGCCAAGAATAGAAACAAAGCGGTGATACTGAGATAATAAACTACGCCTCTGGTATCAACTATACCTCTCATGAAGTCAGGAAAGTAGTAGGAGAGTGATAGGTAGCCGATGACCTGTCCCACGGCCTGGGGTAGGAAGCTGGCGGCGCCGCTGACGAACCACAGAGCAAGGAGAATTCCGCCGGCGACCACGGCGGCAACAATCTGGTTTGGGGTCAGCGATGAGGCAAACAGTGATGGGGTAGTAGAGAGTTAACGTCAGCATTGCCGTAAGGATGCCCGCGCTGCCCAGGAACTTTCCCAGTATTGCCTCACTGTCTCTCACCGGGGCTGTCAGCAGTAGTTCCAGGGTACCCATTTTCCTCTCTTCCGCCAGCAAACGCATCGTAAGTAATGGTGTGAACCACAACAGTAAGATGCTGCCGATGCCTAAAAAGCCGTTGACGCTGGTTTCCATATAGGTGGAAGGGCTGATACTGAAGACAAAGCCAGTGCCTGCCAAGAAGATAGCAGTTACAACATAAGCCATCGGTGACGTCAGGTAGGACTTTAGCTCTTTGAGGGCGATAGTCATCGTGTTTTTCATTGACTCTTCTCCTCTTCCGCGGTTAACTTGAGGAAAATATCCTCAAGGCTCATTTCTACTGATTCCAGAGAAAGTAAAGTCCAGCCGCCCTGGACTATGGCTTCCATTATCTTGCTGCGGGGGTCCTGTGTTGCCGAACACTCCACTGTGTAGTGGGAGTCATCATAGCTAACGCGGAGAACGCCTTCAATCCGGCGCAGGCGTTCAGCCACTTTCTGGGCAGGTCCGGTTACTTCCAGGTGGATGCGCTTGGAACCACTTATCAAGGAGGAGAGGTTCTTGATACTGTCCATAGCTACAATCTTGCCTTCATGTATGATTATTACCCGCTGGCAGATTACGCTGACCTCAGGGAGAATATGGGGCGAGAGCAGGATGGTATGCTCTTTACCCAGCTCCTTGATGAGTTGCCTGGTCATCGCTACCTGAATGGGGTCGATACCGATGGTCGGTTCATCCAGAATCAATACTTTAGGCTCATGAATAATCGCCTGGGCAACGCCCACCCTTTGCCGGAACCCCTTGGAGAGTTTACCGATGAGGACATCAATATACTCTTCGAGGTGGCAGATATCGACTACCTCATCGATGCGGCTCTTTATCCTGTTTTTCGCCATACCCCTGAGTCTGGCAGCGAAATCAAGGTAGGTACGAACCGTCATATCGGTATATAGTGGTATCGCCTCCGGGAGATAACCGATGTTCTGCCGTGCCTCTAGCGAGTGGCTCAGTATGTTGTGGTCAGCAATCCAGGCATTGCCGCTGGTCGGAGCCAGGAATCCGGTAAGGATACGCATCGTTGTCGTCTTTCCCGCCGCATTGGGACCGAGGAAGCCGACGATTTCTCCCTTCTCCACGTTGAAGCTGATATTATCTACGGCCAGGCGTTTCCCGTAATATTTGGTCAGATTTTCTACTCGTATCATTTTCCTGTGCCTACTTTAAGTTATTGGGGACTAGGCGACTGACTACCCCGTTTTTTAGCCAGCTGCCAGTTTATCCAGGCATCGACTTCGGAGTTGAAGTTATAGTTTATCTGGTGGCGTTGCAGTGCTTCCGGATACCATGTGTCAAGTACCCGGTCCTTCAGTACTTGGAGGGGATTCTCATCCAGTGCTCTGGCATCAGCTTTTTCAGAAACCATCAGTAGAAAGTAGATGTAGACCGGTTCGGTTGATGATTGGTTACTGGTATTATAGGCTATTGGTTCACTGACATTATCGGTGCTGAGGTTAAAGGCGTTATAGTCCAACTGAGGGGGCAGTATACCACGGGGAAACCAGCCTAGGTCTCCACCCTTTTCCTTAGACTGATTGTCCAGTGATACTGCGCGGGCCAGGTCAGCAAACTTTTCTCCCTTTTCCCACCTGGCTCTTATCTTCTGCGCCTCCTCCTCAGTGGCTACTATAATAGCATTAAGGTGAATCTGCTGGGCGATTGTGGGCATTCTCTCCCCCAGATACTGCTGAAGGCGATTAGCTATGAAATTGATGGTGGTGATTTCTCTGAACTCAGCATTTGATAGCTTGGTTTCATTAAGTTGCTGGCGGTACCACTCCTTAAATTCATTCTCAGTAATGTTTTCGCTCTCCCCCCGGGCTATTCTCCGCAGCTCCTGGTCAATGTCCTCAGGGCTGACTTCTATGCCGTAATGTGATGCCTCCAGTTTAATTACCTGTTCTTTGGTAAGTTGCTCGAGCATAACCATGGAGTTAGCGCCAGCCAGCTGGGTTCTCTTCAAGAAGTAGTCCATATTTATGGTAATGTCGTCTACGGTGATTATAGTGCGCTGGAAAGGGGCCACATAGTTCAGGTAATAGCCGATTCCCAGTATCGCCAGTATCACCGCGATAATTATCGAGGCAAGGACGAGTCCTATCCGCTTTCCACTCTGGTTTCGCTCGGTAGAATCTGGAGTTCTGTCTTCCTGTTTTTGGCTGGCTTTTCTCTTTTTATCTTGAGGCATGACTCACCTTATTCTTAGATTATTCCGGGGCAACTGTTAGTCCGGTTAATTGGTATTGCCACTGGTTCTGATGAGGGATGTAGCTCCGCTAGCTGAACGAATGTTTTCGCTTCCCAATGGATAATCAGACTCACCGCTTTTGCCGAACGGATGTGCCTACACGCGGTGACACGCTACCCAGTGCTCGTTACCGACCAGCTTTAATTCCGGCTCTTGCTCTCGGCACTCATCGCCAGTCCGCTGACATCTGGGGTGGAAATGACAACCACTGGGGGGATTAACCGGGCTAGGCACATCTCCTGTCAGCAGTATCCGTTTCCGCTGGCGGTCAACCTCCGGGTCGGGTATGGGTACGGCTGATAGCAGTGCCTGGGTATAGGGGTGAACCGGATTAGCATAAAGCTCGTCACTATCGGCAATTTCCATAAGTTTGCCCAGATACATCACTACCACCCGGTCACTGATATGGCGGACTACTGAGAGGTCGTGAGCAATGAATAGGTAGGTTAGATGAAGCTCTTCCCGGAGCCTCATCAGCAACGAAATGACCTGTGCCTGGATAGAAACGTCCAGTGCCGAAACCGGCTCGTCGCAGACGATAAAGCTGGGCCTTACCGATAATGCTCGAGCGATGCCGAGACGCTGTCGTTGCCCGCCGCTGAACTCATGAGGATAACGCACTGCCATGCGGGGTTCAAGCTCCACCATTCTGAGTAGCTGGGCAACCTGCTCTTTGTACTCACCGCTCTTGACCAGCCCGTGGACCACCATTGGCTCACCAACGATATCGCCGGCGGTCATGCGGGGGTTGAGTGAGGCATAGGGGTCCTGGAATATTAACTGCATATTCCGCCGGGCGCGCCGCAGGTTTTCACCATGCAGTGTGCAGAGGTCTTTTCCTTCAAATAATACCTTACCAGCGGTAGCCTTATAAAGCTGCAGGATGCAACGCCCGGTGGTGGTCTTGCCACAGCCGCTTTCGCCTACCAGACCTAGAGTTTCGCCTTTCTTAATAAAAAAGCTTACGTCGTCCACTGCCTTGACGTCGGCAACTTTCCGGCGCAGTACGCCAGCAGTTACCGGGAAGTACATCACCAGATTTTCGACATCGATTAGATGGTTGTTTCCAGCCATTGGTCAGCCCTCACTTTTTCACGTCTTGGCTTCTAAAGCAAGCCGAGTAGTGGTTTTCCCCTACCTCTTCCAGTTCTGGTCTCTCTTTACTGCACCTGTCGATTGCCAGGTAACAGCGGGGATGGAACGCACAGCCTGTAGGTAGACGGGCGAGATTGGGTGGTAGGCCCTCAATGACGCTTAGTTTGCGCTTTCGGCCTAAGTCCAGCCTGGGTACTGATGTCATTAGTCCCAGCGTATAGGGATGTTTCGGCTGGCCATAAATGACCTCTGTGGAACCTGTTTCCACCATGCGTCCGGCATACATCACGTTTACCCGGTCGACATAGCGGGCGACCAGTCCCAGGTTGTGGGTGATAATAATTACGGCGGTGCCGAACTGGGTTCTCAGGTTGTTAATCAGCTCCAGAAGCTGAGCCTGAACGGTAACATCAACCGATGTTGTTGGTTCGTCAGCGATGAGCAATTCCGGGTTGCAGCTCAGTGCCATGGCAATCATTATCCGCTGCTGCATGCCACCACTGAACTGATAAGGATAGTCCTCTACTCTTCTCTCCGCATCCGGTATACCGACTAATTTTAGTAATTTGACCGCTTCCTGTCCCGCAGTTTCTTTATCCAGCCCGCGGTGCAATGCCAGCGATTCAGATAGCTGAACTTTGACGGTAATTACCGGGTTCAGGGATGTTGTCGGCTCCTGAAAGATCATGGCAATGTTGTTACCTCTAATATGGCGCATTTCCTCTTCACTAATCTGGAGAAGGTCCTGCCCCTTAAAGATAACCTCGCCGCCGACAATAACGCCTGGTGGGTAGGGAATAAGGCGCATAATCGAAAGAGCGCTCACGCTCTTACCACAGGCGCTCTCACCGACCAGACCTACGCTTTCACCCTTATTGACAATGTAAGAGAATCCGTCAACTGCTCTTAGCTCACCATCCTGTACGTAAAAGTAGGTCTTCAGGTTCTTAACTTCAAGAATTTTCTCAGCGATGTCTGCTCACCTCGTTTTAGATTTGCTTGGCTGCTGTCAAGCCTTTAAGCCTGGCTTAACTGCTTGGGCATCTTCCTCTTTACTCCGGAATAGCGTCCCAGACCACCCCTCAGCCGCGGGTCCAGTAAGTCTCTCATGGCATCTCCCAGCATGTTGATGCCGTATACCACGATAGCCAGAGCCAGACCGGGCCACAGGGCCATCCATGGGGCCTGGAGCATGTAGGTGCGCCCGCTGCCACTGAGCATGCCTCCCCAGCTTGGAATCGGGGGAGGAATACCGAATCCCAGGAAGCTCAGCGTAGATTCCTGTAGAATCATACCACCCATGGCAATAGTAAAGATGATAATGATAGGAGCCATAACATTGGGCAGGATATGCCGGGTCAGTATTCTCCTGTTTTGAGCGCCGATAGCCTTGGCTGCTTCCAGGTAGACATTCTCTTTAATACCAATAACTGCGCTCCTCACTGTCCTCGAGCTGCGGATGCCGCTGGAGACTCCTAAGACCATTATCACCTGTATCAGGCCCGGCCCTAAAATAGCCATTACCGTTAGGTAAATGAACAGCGATGGAAAGCACAACCAGGCATCAACAAACCTCTGTATTGTGATGTCAGTCTTGCCGCCGAAGAATCCCGAAATAAGGCCGATAAATGTAGCTATGGCGACATCAATGGCAGAGCCGGCTAATCCGACATACATCGAGATGCGAGCTCCGTAAATGATGCGGCTGAGCAGGTCCCGTCCCAGATTGTCCGCTCCCAGAATATGCCGGGCTGATGGGGGACTGAGGCGGTCAGCCAGCACAATTTCGTTATAGCCATAAGGAGCCAGGACATCAGCAAAGACGCCGGTGAGAAAGAGTATTATAACGACAACCCCGCCTACTGTGCCCAGCGGTTTCTCCCTGACCAGCCTGAGGAACAGGTCAACCAGGAAAGGAGGTCTTTTCTTCTCCTGTACTGTGTATGTTGTAGCTACCGAAGCACTAGCCATTTTCAGTTTCCCCTCATGGTTATTTGTAATGAATCCTGGGGTCGAGGAAGCCATAGGTCAGGTCAACCAGCAGATTGACAATTAATATAAAAGAAGCTACCACTACGTTTATTCCGGAAATCACGGTATAGTCTCTCTGGTTGATGGCTTCAATCATGAGACGGCCAAGGCCAGGCAGAGCAAAGATGCTCTCCAGAACCACCGAGCCTGAAATCAGAATAGGCATCTGTAATCCGATTACAGTAACGACCGGAATTAATGCATTTTTCAGAGCGTGTCTCACGACAACTGTGCGTTCATTGAGTCCCTTAGCCCAGGCTGTTCGGATATAATCCTGCCTCAGCACTTCCAGCATCATCGTCCGGGTCATTCTCATGGTTGTCCCCGATGCCGACATGCCCATGATGAAAGCGGGCAGTATAAACTGTCCCAGGTTTCCTATCGGGTCCTTAACCAGGGGAATGTACTCCATAGACGGCGACCAGGTCCACCAGATTGAGGGATAGACGATGACCATGGTGGCTATCCAGAAGCTGGGAACAGAGAACCGGCAGCCGGTTCATTATGTCCTCGCTGATGGAGCGCTGTGTCCACAAGGACTGCCCCAGGTCACCCTGAACAATCCTGCTCAGCCAGCGCCCGTACTGGACATGGACCGGTACATCTAACCCCAGCGAGTGTCTGAGGACCGCAACGGTCATTTCCTGTCCCCCTTGCCCGGCTTCCTCCGACATTTCTTGCACCATCAGGTCAATGACGTCACCGGGAATGAAACGGACCAGGAAAAAGATAATTATGGTCACCATGAACAGGGTAGGTATCAGCAGCAAAACTCTTCTGATTATATAGTCCCGCATCTGGTTTCCTCCACCCTCGCTAGGTTTTGAGTAAGGTCTCCACTATCCGTGTGCAAGGCGCTTATCTACGCTACCACCACCCTACTTCATGTATCTTTAGGTTATAATGCGAGTGACAATTTTGTCAAGGTTTAGACTAAAAACGCTGGTATTTTGGCAGCTAATTGAAAAAGGTTGTATTCTTATAACATAGGCTGGAAAGTTTGTCAAGTAGGTATAACGAAGGTTCTGTTTGCTTTTGGTTGGTAGCTCATTTTATAATGTAAAATGTTTAGAAAAGGCTCAACAATATGAAAAAGGGATGGTTTATAGCTGGTTGTATATTTATCCTTTTGGGACTTTTCATTATTATCTCCAGTATATCGCAAGTGATAATATCTACTTATGAATCTAGTGCAAGCCGACAAGACATACCCAATTCCTTTTATACTCAAATTATTGTTGGCATTATCTGTGGTTTTTGTGCTTTTTTGTGCATTAGGGAGTCCAAGAGCGACCAGTGGGGATAATACAATAATACCCCCAAATGTTAATCCGATAAAGACATAGTGTAAGACCAACACTAACCACTCCCACTGAAAAGAATAGGCAATTTTTAATATAGTTCCGAATACGGTCAGCAAGATTAACCAAAAAAGAGCTAATTGAAAACACCGCTCAAATATCTGGATATGTAATATTTTCATCGCCCCCCCCTTTCAAACAACCATAACCAAACAGAACCATAACGAATTTCTTTACTCATTCTTGGTTGGGATAGCGTTTTAGTGAAGGAGATGTCTCAGTCTCTGAGGCAGTTATTAACCTATCCCCCG
>JACPSA010000125.1 GCA_016193545.1 Chloroflexota bacterium | reverse complement strand
GAGGCAAAGCCCCTTAGAAAGGAGAGGGGGTCAGAAGTGGGTCAGGGGGATAGGTTGATACCATAGAGACTGAGATATCCCCCCTCTAAAACGCTATCCCAACCTGGAAGGAATCAATTTTTATTTACAGCCCTGATGGCATATGTTATAATCTGTTAATTCGTCATATAATCAATCGATGTTGCTTGGTTATGTCAACATAATCGGTAAAAAGAGGTAGTGAAATTTGGATAAAGTAGAGAAGACAAATATAATCGAAAAGTTTGCCCAGCATAAAGGAGACACCGGCTCGACTGAGGTGCAGGTAGCCCTGCTCACCGACAGAATAAAACAATTAACCGGACACATGGCAACTCATCATCATGATTACCATACGCAATACGGTTTAATCAAAATGGTCGGCAAAAGGAGAAGGCTGCTGACTTACCTCAGTAAAGAAAATGTCGACCGATACCACAACCTGATTAAGCAGCTCGGGCTGCGCAAGTAAAGCCGTAAAAGGAGCACCTATTGTTAAAACCGGAATCATTCCAGTGCCAGATTGGAGATAGAAACCTAATTATCGAAACAGGAAAACTGGCCGAACAGGCAACCGCCGCCGTCACCGTACGCTATGGAGAGACGGTAGTCCTGGTTACCGTCTGCACAGGGGAACCACGAGAAGGCGTTGATTTTCTGCCATTGACCGTAGACTATGAAGAAAGATTATATGCCGCCGGCAAAATTCCCGGCGGTTTTATCCGGCGGGAGGGACGGCCCAGCCAGGAAGCAACTCTGGCCAGCCGTCTAACTGACCGCCCGTTGCGTCCGCTCTTGCCCAAGGCATGGCGTAACGATATTCAGCTCATCATCACCGTTCTCTCCGCCGACCAGGAAAACAGTCCTGATATTCTGGCAGTTATCGGCAGCTCGGCCGTCCTGTCAATGTCAGAAATACCATTTGACGGACCGGTTGGTGCTGTCCGCATCGGCTATATTAACGACAAGTTAGTAATAAATCCAACATTAGCTCAGCTTGCCGATAGCCTTTTTGACCTTGTTGTCGCCAGCACCAAAAAGGAAATCGTAATGCTGGAGGCCGGCGCCCGTGAGGCTTCAGAAGCTATTATTGCCCAGGCAATTCAATTTGGCCATGAGACCAACCAGGCTATTATTAAACTCCAGGAGCAGCTCCAGCAGGCTTATGGCAAACCCAAGGTGGTCGCCCCGGTGAGCCACATTAACCCTGATGTAGTTGCCGCTGTTTCATCACTCGTGAATGAGAAATTTACCCAAGCGCTGAGTCACGCGGAGAAAGCGCAGCGTGAGAATGCTCTCGCCGAGCTAAAGAATGAACTGGCAGAGCTGGGAGAGTTCCCTGAAAAAGATTTAATCGCCGCTTTTGATGCCCGGGTCAAGGCTGAAATCAGAACCAGTCTGCTTGACAGAGGACGACGTGTCAGCGGCCGCAGCCTGACCGAAATCCGACCAATCAGCTGTGAAGTAGGGCTACTACCCCGGACTCATGGCTCGGCCCTGTTCACCCGTGGCCAGACACAAGTACTAACGATTGCTACCCTGGGTTCTACCCGACAAGAGCAGCAACTGGATGGACTGGGTATCGAGGAGAGCAAACGCTTTATGCACCACTACAATTTCCCTCCCTTCTCTAACGGTGAAGCGAAACGCATCGGCACACCCGGACGCCGTGAAATCGGACACGGTGCTCTGGCCGAACGTTCCCTGGAACCGGTATTACCCAGAAATGAGGACTTCCCCTACACCATCCGCCTTGTCTCTGAGGTCCTCAGCTCCAGCGGCAGCACATCGATGGCCAGCGTCTGTGCCAGTAGCCTGTCCTTGATGGATGCCGGCGTACCGGTCAAGAAAGCCGTCGCCGGGATAGCCATGGGCCTGGTCACTAATGCCCAGGGTAAATATGCTATCCTGACCGATATTGAAGGCTTAGAAGATAATTACGGTGATATGGATTTCAAGGTAGCCGGCACTGCCGATGGTATTACCGGGGTACAGATGGATACCAAGCTAAAGGGCTTAAGTATGGACATCGTCACCGAGACGCTAAAACAAGCCCATGAAGCCCGTCTGTCCATTCTGAATATAATGAGCCGTACCATTAGTGCCAGCCGTACTGAAGTCAGCCGCTACGCACCGCGAATGTACAAGATGTCTATTCCCACTGATAAAATCGGTAGCGTCATCGGCCCCGGAGGCAAAACAATCAGGTCGATTATCGATGAAACTAAGACTACTATCGATATCGACGATAGCGGCACGGTGATTATCGGCTCACCCGATGGGGCAGCCGCCCGCCGGGCAATTGAAATAATCGAAGGCCTGACCAAGGAAATAGAAGTTGGCAGTGTCTACACCGGCAAGGTAACACGGATACTGAACTTCGGTGCCATGGTGGAAATTCTGCCCGGTAAAGAGGGCCTGGTCCATATCAGTGAACTGGCTGATTACCGTGTGGCCAGTGTCGAGGATATCGTCAAAGTCGGCGATGAGGTTACCGTTAAAGCTATCGATATCGACAATCTGGGCAGGGTAAACTTGTCACGGCGAGCACTGCTGTCTCCCCAAACAGCCGACAGCAAATCCGGGGAGATGCCGTCTCCCGACTACCCGTTTAAGTCGCAACGTGAGGCTCGTCCCCCCAGAAACAGGCGGCCGCAATCAAGGTAAACAGACGGAACAAACCAGAAAGCCACTGCTAAACGAAGAGGTACAACAAGCAAAGTAAACATCTGACGGCTAGTATTATTACTCTGAGGTAAAGCCATGGAGCCAATAAAGGTAGTAATTCACGGGGCGCTAGGTAGAGTAGGACGAGAGATGGTTAATAGCCTGTGCCGGCAGAATGACATACGGCTAGTCGGCGCAGTGGACCGCAAAGCCAGCGGAGACTCCTTGGCCTTACCTGATAACTCGGTCACAATCCCCTTCTTTACTGATTTAGACCGCATCATAACCACCTGCCGACCCGATGTAATGGTGGATTTCACTGTTGCCAAAGCAACCATGCCGGCAGCACGCATAGCGACCAAACGGGGAGTCCATCTGGTAATAGGAACTACCGGCTTAGCCGCCTCCGAAATCGACGAGATTGACCAGCTAGCTAAAGCTCACCATGTGGGTGCGGTAATAGCGCCGAACTTCGCTCTGGGAGCGGTGCTGATGATGCACCTAGCCAAAATAGCGGCCAAATACCTCGACTATGCGGAAATCATCGAATTGCACCACCACCTGAAACTGGATGCGCCTTCAGGGACAGCCCTGTCTACTGCCAGAGCCATGGTTCAATCCAGAGGCAAGCCATTTGTTCATCCCGGAGAACCAGGGCAGACTCAGAACAGCCGGAGAGAGCAAGTCGACGGCATTACGATTCATAGTGTGCGGCTACCCGGGCTGATGGCACACCAGGAAATATTATTCGGAGCGCCGGGACAGACGCTAAGCATACGGCATGATACCATCAACCGGGAGTGCTATGTGCCAGGCGTCATACTGGCTATTAAGGAAGTAGTTAAACGCCAGGGGCTGGTGTATGGACTGGATATTTTACTCAACTTACAGGAGACAAAATGAAACAGTATAACGTAGCTATCGTTGGCGCTACCGGACTGGTCGGGCAGACATTCATCAAAGTCCTCGAGCAGCGCAACTTTCCGATAGAATCGATTAGCCTGTTCGCCTCAGACCGCTCGGCCGGCAAGAAGATGTTTGTCAATCACCAGGAGATTGAGGTCAAGGAGACTGCTCCCGAGTCTTTCCAGGGAATTGACATCGCTCTTTTCTCGGCTGGTGCTGATATTAGTCTCCATTTTTCACCGATTGCCGCCCAGGCAGGAGCCGTGGTTATCGATAACAGCGCTGCTTTTAGAATGATACCAGCCGTACCACTGGTCGTACCCGAGGTCAATCCTGAAGACATCAAAAAACATAAGGGAATTATCGCTAACCCAAATTGTTCCACGATTCAAATGGTAGTAGCCTTATACCCGCTGCATAAGGTCAATCCCATCAAGCGTATTATCGTCGATACTTATCAGGCCGTGTCAGGCACCGGCTCGGCGGCAATAGACGAACTAACCATGCAAGCCAAGCAGGTACTGGAGGGACAGGGCACCATACCGCATGTCTACCCCCATCAGATAGCCTTTAATATACTGCCAGAGATAGATGTTTTCCTTGATAATGGCTACACCAAAGAAGAGTGGAAAATGGTGAACGAAACCAGGAAGATAATGCATGCCGATGATATTGCCATTTCCGCCACCTGCGCCCGGGTACCGGTATTTAATGGCCACAGTGAGGCGGTGCATGTCGAATTTTCCCAGACAATGTCTCCCGATGAGGCGCGGCGCATCCTTTCCCAGGCTCCCGGCGTTAAACTACTGGATGACCCGGTTATCAGCCTCTATCCCCAGCCCTGGTCAGCCTCGGGTACTGACGAAGTCTATGTTGGACGTATCCGTCAAGACGTCTCTCACCCCCGGGGTCTAGCCATGTGGATTGCGGCCGATAATGTCCGCAAGGGAGCTGCCCTGAATGCCGTCCAGATTGCCGAAGAGATAATTAAAAGAGAATGGATACATCCCAAAGGAGGAGCAGATGAAAAAGTTAGGGCGCTTATTGACAGCGATGGTAACTCCCTTTAATAAAGAGGGAGAAGTCGATTATGAACAAGCCAAGAAATTAGCCCTAGCCCTGCTGGATTCCGGCAGCGAAGGCTTGGTGGTAGTCGGTACCACCGGAGAATCACCCACTCTTGTCCGGGAAGAGGAACTACGCCTGTTCCGTGAGGTGAAATCAGCAGTCGGCAAGCGTGGGGCAGTAATCGCCGGCACCGGCAGCAACAGCACCGCCGAGGCGCTGGAGGCAACCAAAGGGGCAGAACGAATCGGGGTTGATGCCTGTCTGCTGGTAGTCCCCTACTATAACCGGCCGACTCAGGAAGGCTTATACCAGCATTTCAAGACTATTGCCCAGAGCACGAGCTTACCCTGTATCATGTATAATGTCCCCTCACGCACTGTTACCAGCCTATCAGCCGACACGGTTATCAAGTTGAGCCAGATAGATAACATCATCGGGATAAAAGAAGCCAGTGCTAACCTTGAGCAAATCGCCAAGATAATCAGCCAGGCCAGAGAAGGCTTCCTCGTCTGGAGCGGCAATGACAGTGATACCCTGCCGATACTGGCGATAGGTGGCTACGGCATAGTCAGCATTGCCTCTCATCTTGTCGGCAAGCAAATCAGTAAAATGATTAACTCCTTTATCGAGGGCAAGGTAGATGAAGCGGCGGCTATCCACCGTCGCCTGATGCCTCTGGTGAATGCCCTCTTCGTCGTCTCCAACCCTATCCCGCTGAAATACGCCCTTAATCACATCGGCTTCAATGTCGGGAAACCACGCCTGCCTCTTACCGAACCTGACGAAAAATCAGCCGCAATCATCAGAGACGAACTTAAAAAACACAAAATCGACCTGCCGATAAGTGAGGCTATAAAACAATATTGACAAAAGACTGACTTCTTAATGAGGTCATTTAGTAACCTATCCCCCTGCCCCCTTCCCTTAGCAAAGGAAGGGGGAGTGTAGATAAGAGAGGGGCTTCGCCCCTCTCTAAAATCTCTTCCCCCTCTCCCTGAGAGAGGGGGATTAAGGGGGTGAGGATAAGGGTAATAGAAAGAATCCGCTAAGGATTAGCTATAGCTAACCCAATTACTTAAGGAGGAGGCGAG
>JACPSA010000120.1 GCA_016193545.1 Chloroflexota bacterium | reverse complement strand
CTGCTTTACCGAGACGTCTTTTAGTACACCCCACGCAAGTACAATAAGGTGGATGATTATCAAGATTGGAGTCATATTTTCCTGCTTCTCTATTATTCATCTAATTTCTTTCAGTTGTTTAATCACTAAAGGCAATTCCGGCAGCAGGTCAGAGGCAATCATACCGGCATCGCCCAGCCTGTCCCTGACCATCTCACCGACTTCCCCGTGTAGATAGACACCGGCGACCGCCGCGTCAAAAAGGGACAGCCCCTGCGCCAGCAGTCCGGCGATAACGCCGCTGAGCACATCACCGGTGCCGGCCGACGCCAGCCCGGGGTTAGCCACTGAACTAATTCTGGACTCACCCTGCGGCGTAGCCACCACGGTATAAGCTCCTTTCAACACGATTGTTTTCTGCCAAGCCAGTGCCACTTTCCTAGCAATACCCACTCGGTCCGACTGCACCTCACTGACAGGCACTCCCGCCAGCCTGGCCATCTCGCCGGGGTGTGGAGTAAGTATAGCATCACCCGCCAGCCGCTGCCACCAGCGCGGCGTTTGCGCCAGGATATTAAGCGCATCGGCATCCAGCACCAGGCGCGGTGACGACTTCAATCGCAGCAGGACGGATTTAATTAACCGCACCGCCGATGGACTCTGCCCCAACCCGCACCCCATAAGCAGGACATCATAGCCGCCGAGTTCCCGGTGTATCAACCTGGCCACTTGTGGAGAAAAGATACCGGGACTAGACTCAGGTAGCGGCAGATAAGTTACCTCGGTCAGCTTAGTGGCCAAAATCGGCTGCAGACTGGCAGGCGTTGCCAGCGTCACCAGTCCGGCGCCAACCCGCATGGCACCGCTGCAGGCTAAATAGGAAGCACCAATGTAGTTGATTGAGCCCGCCACCACCAGTACCCGGCCGAAAGTCCCCTTATTAGCCCCCAGAGGACGTTTGGGCAGGATAGACCTGACCCAATCGGCTGTAATAAGTTCGCTGGCTGCCGCCTTCGCCAGGTATGATGGTATGCCGATATCAACCACGGCGAGCTTACCTGCCCTCTCCACCCCGGGAAAGTTAAACAAGCCCGGCTTGGGAAAGCCCAAAGTGATGGTGTTATCAGCGTAAAGGCAGGCCGGGTCGACGGCACCACTATCAGCATCAAGCCCCGATGGTAAATCCAGGGCGATGATACGAAGGTCAGGATTTTTATCTTTAGCTTTACTCACCCGGTCTAATACGGCCACGAAGGTATCAGCCAGCGGACGGCTTTTACCGGTTCCGAAGATAGCATCAATAACGGCCGCAGCCGATGCCAGTAGATTATCAAGCCTGCGCAGGGTTTTATCTTCAGTCGACGCAATACAAGCGATACCGCGTTCCCGGGCGAGTCTTAGATTGACGTCATCCGCCGGTTTCTGCCCAAGAAGATAAAGGTTAACCCTGGCTCCCCAATCATGGAGATGGCGGGCAGCCACCAACCCATCCCCGCCATTATTGCCAGGCCCGACGAGTACCAGAATAGATTGCTTATCGACTGCCCCCAGGATTCGAGTGACCTCTTCAGCCACGGCATGACCGGCATTTTCCATGAGTAAATCTGCAGGCAGACCAATCCGGGCACAGCTCTGCTCTACCCGTCGCAGCTGCTCGACCGTTAAAATTTTCACTGCCTCACCTTCCGGCTATCGTTAGCAATTGGAGTGTAACAATAACCCGGGCTATGGTCAACCTTTTCAGCTTCTAAGGCTATTCCAGGTCAAAGACTTTACCCGGATTCATAATATTATTGGGATCAAAGGCCCGCTTAACCCGCTTCATCAGGTCTATTTTGCCCCTGTCGGCCGCCACCGGCAGGTAGCCTTTCTTAACAAAGCCAATGCCGTGCTCACCTGAGATTGTCCCACCCATTGACACCCCCACCTCATAGATTCTACGGAGCAGCTCTTTGCCTTTTTTTTCGAGTGACTCCGTCCCCTGTCCCATCGGGTGCAAGTGCACATTGCCGTCCCCGGCATGTCCATAAGCAACCAGGGGCAATCCGTATTCAGAGGCTATCTCCTTTACCTTCTCGACAAAATCAGCGATGCGGCTGCGGGGAACGACAACATCGGCAATATCCAGTACACCGAAATGCTCGATAACGGAATAAAACTTCTCCCTCGCCTCCAGAAGGTTTCTTCGTGCCCGCTCACTACCGGGGATAAAAACATCCACAGCACCATGCCTCAAACAAATTTCGCCGATACGTCCGGCGATACGGTGAACTTCGTCCTGGTTATCCGCTTCCACCATTATCAACAGAAAAGCCTGATACTGGTGCAAAGGAATCTCTTTCCCGGTATGCTGCTCAACCATATCGATAATGTCCTTCTCCATAAACTCGATACCGACCGGGAGTATCCGCTCCTGCAGTATATCGGGGACAGACTCGATGGCATCATGCAGGTTATGGAACGGAACAAAAAGCAGGTCACGGTTACCCGGCGGAGGAATCAGCTTCAGTATTATTTTGGTTACCACCGCCAGCGTTCCTTCCGAGCCGGTAATCAACTGCGTCAGGTCATAGCCAGTAGAACACTTGACAAACTTCCCGCCTGACTGAACTACCTCTCCGGTCGGTAATACTGCCTCCAGTCCCAGTACAGAGTGCCTGGTCACCCCATATTTCACCGCCCTCATGCCACCGGCATTGGTAGCCACATTGCCACCGATGGTAGCGCTCTTTTCACCGGGGTAGAGAGGATAGTAAAGCCCCTGCGCTTCCACAGCCTGATATAAATCAGCCAGAATAACCCCCGGCTCGACGGTAGCCATCAGGTTATCCTTATCTATTTCCAGAATCCGGTTCATCTTTTCCAGAGAGAGAACAATCCCACCGTAGATTGGCACGGCGCCGCCGGAGAGACCTGTCCCCCCACCCCGGGGCGTGACCGGAATTCTTCTCTGGTTAGCCAGCTTCAGTATCCGGCTTACCGAATCGGTATTCTCCGCCTTTACCACCACTTCCGGGACAACAGGCTTTACTCTCAACGTCTCGTCACGAGAGTAATTCTCCCGTCCATCTCCAGTCAGCACATTCTTCACACCGGCTATTTCAGCCAGTAAAGCTACAACGTCATCAGTCACTTTCCCATAGCGGCCCCGAGTTGACATTTACCTCGCCTCCTGTTGTCCGTCTCTTAAATCCAATCTCACTCCGTTGAGCCTCCGCTGAATTTCTTCAGCTCTCTGGTCATTGCCCGCCAGTGGGTCCCCTGCCAGTAAATACGGTGGCAGACCGGACATTCCATATACTGGTTCTGGGTCTGGAAAACATAGGGCGGCACCAGGTCTTTCACCTCCTGCTTGTCCCTGGCTACCAGTGGTTGATTACACTCCAGACAGATAGTGAATGGCTTTAACCGAGGATTCAAATTCAGGGCTTCGATTACCTGTTTCTTTTGCTCCTCCGGCTGGTCGCTCTGGATAAGCATTGCTTTGAGGCGTCTGTTGGTGACCACCCGCCTTTCCATAATCCGGGTATCCCTGGTCAGCACCACTCTATCTTCAGCCAGAGCCGCCGCTACCAGCTCGGAATCATCATGGCCATTAAAGAAGAGAGTATCATAGCCCATCATCCTCAGCCACTTGGCCAGTTTGCCCACGTTATTATCAACGATAAATTTCAGGTTACTAGCCAATCCCGCACTCTCAGCTACTCTACTTATAATCAGATTGTTTCTACAAAGAAAGCTGCCTGCCCTCATAACCCAGGGAGATTGGGCTATTTAATTCCTTGGCCACAGTAGCTATCTCAGCTTGTATCTCCGCCTCCAGCCCAGGGCTCATATGGACGACCACTACTTCAGGCAGATAGCCCTTCAACTCCCGGAAGAGGAGCAGCTCCTCTTTCAGCAAATTGGGCGTAAGATGCTTCGATTCCCGACCGAAGGCATCAAATCTATTCGAGGCAGTGACCTCAATAATGAGTAAGCGGGGCGATATCTGCTGCCAGCACTCAGCCAGACCCGGCCCGGTATCGCCGGTGTAGAACATCGCCTTACCATCGGCAGAAGTAATCTGGTAGCCGACAGCCGGAACCGAATGACTTACCGGAACAGGCAGGACACTGTAGCCATCAATTCGCTCGGGTTTGAGCGGCTCTACTACGGTGAACTTAATTGTCGGTTTCTCCTGAGGCCGTGCCAGGAAATTCGGGTAAAACTTGCCATCGAGCAGTCGAGTACTTAGGGCATCATAGACCAATGATGTAGCGTAGACATCGATAGCAGTCCTCGAAAGGTAAAAATTCATGGCCAGAGCCGGAATATCCCTGATATGGTCATAGTGCTGATGGGTCAGCAAGACCGCCTTAAGTTGCTGCTGAGCTGGGAAAGACAGGCTTGAAGTAAGCCCACCGGCATCTAAAGCCAGTCTATCGTCAACCAGCAAACTGACGAGCCTGGTGTTTTGTGATTCACAGTTGTGCGCTCCCAGAATTTGAACTTTCATCTCGGCCACCTAACCCGGGATAAGTTTCGATTTCTCCAAAAAGGGTAAAACAAAGGCCGATGATTAATCGGAAACAGAGAACGGGTTAAAGTTGGTTTCATAGTCATAGGTATCAACCGCCTCTTTTTCCTTGAGATAGTTCACAATAGCATAGGTAAGCGGTGTAGCCAGGGCCTCGATAGCAGTCTTGGACAGCCAGTGATAGACAATGATAATCGGTAGAAACGAAGGCGTACCGAAGAAAGCCAGGGTAATGAATATCGATGTATCCATTCCCTGCCCCACCACGGTGGAGCCGATGGTCCGGCTCCACAGCCAGCGACCCCGCGTCAGAATTTTCATCCTGGCCAGGACAAAGGAATTGGCAAACTCACCCACCAGATAACCGAAGAAGGAAGCGACCAGTAACCTCGGCGCATAGCCCAGAATACGCTCATAAGCCTGTTGCCCCTCCCAGAAAGAAGCCGATGGTAGAATCTGTCCTATCCAGGCAAAGAAGACGAAGATAAGGTTACAGATAAAACCGAGCCAGATAACCCTTCTTGCCCAGCGATAGCCGTAGACCTCGGTAAGGACATCACCGAAAATATAGCTCACCGGGAAAACGAACACCGCCGCTGGCAGCAAAATGGGACCAAGGCTGACTATTTTTACAGCAATAACATTGGCGGTAATGAGACAGGTAACGAAAATAGCGGTAATGATAACCAGCCGGTGCGAGACTTTCATGCTAAATCCAGCGCTTACGGCGGAAAACAAAAAGCATAATACCAATAATAGCCAGCGTGATGAGAGAGACAAACAGGAAAGAATATTTTGAGTCCTGTAAAGGGAGAGGGATATTCATTCCGTATACGCTCGATACTATGTTAATAGGTAAGAGAATAGTGGCAATAATAGCCAGAACACGCATGACGCGGTTGATACGGTCAGTGCCTAAAACATAATCGCTGTCCTTGTACACCTCGATAATCTCTTTACATTCGTCCAGAGTGTCGCATATCCTATGCAAGTGGTCCAGAAGGTCGCCGAAATAGACACTGATATCAGTGTTGGTAAACCGTTTTAGTTTAGGCTCAAGCTCGGCAGTAACCGCCCGGTTCGGAAACATGATACGCCGTTGAGTGATGATGTCACGGCGCAGGGTAGCCACTTCCTCAGCGGCCTCCACATTCTCATCAAAAACCTTATCTTCGACATCAGCTATCTGGCTTAAGATTTTATCCACAATAGGAAAGTAGGCATCAACCGTCCGGTCCAGTATACGGTAAAGAAGATAGCCTGCCCCATAACTAAAATGCTCCCGCCGTGCCTCTTCATCAGTCTGACACTGACGGAACAGCTTTACCAGTGGTTTTAACTGTCCGCTATGAAGGGTAATCAGGTATTTGTTGCCAATAAAGGTAGCAACCTGGTCGTAGGTACTGACTCGTGTCGCTATGTCATACACCGAGAATTGAAAGATAAAAAAGAGATAATCCGGGTAGACGTCTAACTTAGGTCGTTGTTTCCGGCTGAGACAGTCATCCAAATCCAGGGGGTGAAAAGGGTAATTTTTCGCCAGATACCCTGTCTCCCGCTCTGTCGGTCGCTCGATGTTGACCCAGGTGAAGTCGCCCCAGGTAATCGACTCCATATTCAGTGATTGATTTTCCTGCTTTGACTGAGAGACAGTCATGGTCGATTTTCCAGCTTCGTACAAAAAATTATTGCAAGAGTCGACTTTATTCTATATTCTAGCATACTTGCTGTCAGACAACATCAATCCTGAAACAGTATTTAGGGCTCGGCTCAAAAAGACCGGGGCAGTAAGACTACTTTCTCTCTACTACCATAGCCATGCCCTGACCACCACCGATACACAGTGTTGCCAGGCCGAACTGCAGGTCCCGGCGCATCATCTCATGGGTAAGGGTAACGATAATTCGCGCCCCGGTACAACCGATGGGATGCCCCAGTGAGATGCCCCCACCATGAGGATTAGTCTTATCCAAATCCAGCTTCAATTCCCTCATCACCCCGATTGCCTGAGAAGCAAAGGCCTCATTTAGTTCGACCACGTCAACATCTTTCAAAGTCAGTCCAGCCAACTTGAGCGCTTTGCTGGTGGCCGGACAAGCTCCCATACCCATATATGCCGGGTCAATACCGCCGGAGGCATAAGACCGGATAGTAGCCATTGGTTTGAGTCCCAGTTCCTTTGCCTTTTCCGCGGACATTACTATCAGGGCAGCGGCAGCATCGGTGATGCCTGAGGCATTCCCCGCCGTTACCGAACCAGTTTTCTTGAATACGGGTGGCAGCTTAGCCAAAAGCTCCAGCGATGTCTCCCTGGGGTGTTCGTCGGTATCGAATTGTTTTACTTCTCTCTTTACCTGGACCGGAACCGGCACTATTTCTTCTTTAAATATACCGGCCTTTATCGCCGCCAGTGCTCTCTGGTTGCTCACCAGGGCTAACTTATCCTGCTCTTCCCTGGTAATGCCATACTTTTCGACAATATTTTCCGAGGTCAAACCCATATGATAGTCGTAGAATATTTCCCACAATCCATCATGCACCATGCCGTCAATCATCTGAGCATTAAACATTCTGGCTCCCCAGCGGGCTGACGGTAAATAGTAGGGAACGGTACTCATGCTCTCCATACCACCAGCAATAACAACCTCGGCATCACCCGCCTTTATCGATTGAGCTGCCAGGGCTACCGCCTTGATGCCGGAGCCACAGACCTTGTTTATGGTGTAGGTATTTACTTCCTTGGGTATGCCGCCGTAGATTGCTGCCTGCCGGCTGGTATTCTGTCCCTGACCCGCCTGCAGGACATTCCCCATAATGACCTCGTCTATCCTCACCTCTCGTAGAGAGTCATCCCAGTCATAGCATTTCTTCTCCACATCAGTCAGACCGGCATCTTTAAAAGCCTGCGGCGCATAGCGTAATATCTCAGCGTCTCCCTTCGGTCTTAAGCCAGCCTTCTTTAATGCCCCCTTAATGGCGATGCTGCCCAGCTTCACTACAGGGACATCCTGCAGTGCTCCGCCGTAGTTACCTATGGCCGTTCTGACTCCGCTAACTATTACTGCCTCAGTCATCAAATCCCCTCCTTAAAGTAATATCAACAGGTTTATCCTTTTACTCAACCGAATTAGATAAGCTACTTAGCCTTATAGACAGGGCGTCTCCTCTCGATAAAGGCCCTGGCTCCCTCCATGAAATCCTCGGTACTGCGGATACGGTTAGCCAGTTCTCTTTCCAGTTGCAAACCATCCTCCAGGGTCATGTTATAACCCCGAATCATCGCTTCTTTGACGGCTCTGACGCCCAGAGGCCCCGCCTGGCAGATGGCCTCCGCCCACTCTCTGGCGGTAGACATTAGCTGCGCTAGCGGTACCACCTTGTTCACCAGGCCGATACGATATGCCTCCTGGGCATCGATGTGTTGCCCCGTAAGCAGCATTTCGGCGGCCTTAGCCCGAGGCACAAACCGTGGGAGTCTCTGGGTACCGCCTCCACCGGGCATAAAGCCGATTCTGACCTCGGGCAGTCCCAGGCGAGCATGCTCGGCAGCGATTCTGATATCGCAGGTCATCGCCAACTCCAGTCCACCACCCAGGGCATAGCCGTTGATGGCAGCAATAAATGGCTTCCATATCTGGTCGGCGCGCACTCTTTCCGTCCTCTCCTCTCGGGGTACCGCCGGGCCGGGACGGAATCCGGTGATATCAGCGCCAGCGGAAAAAGACTTTTCCCCGGCCCCGGTAATGATACCCACCCACAGGTCAGGGTCATCCCGGAAGTCGAGCATCGCCTCATTCATATCCTGACTCACCTGGGCATTGATGGCATTCAGGACATCAGGGCGGTTGATGGTGAAAATAGCGATTCTACCTTCTTTTTGATAATCGACAGCCATCACTAACCTTCCTTTATGATTTCTGGAAAATCACGGCGCCGGTCAGGTTAACCCTGAAGGAAATCCGCCTTGAATTCTAACAGACAGATGATGTCATCGTCAAGCTGAAATAGGTTCTTCTCAACCTTAGTTGTTTATTAACCTTACCCCCTTAATCCCCCTCTCCTTCCAAGGAGAGGGGGAAGAGACTTTAGAGAGGGGCTTTGCCCACTCTCTTACCTACACTCCCCTTTCCCCTATAAAGGGGCTTGTATCATAAGTGCCGTTTTTAAGTCTTTTTGTCATTCCCACGTCCTTCGGCTGAAGGAGGAATCCAGAAAGCGCGCCTAATTATACCAATTGGATTCCCGTTTTCACGGGAAT
>JACPSA010000119.1 GCA_016193545.1 Chloroflexota bacterium | reverse complement strand
TGCCCAACTGCGTTAACCCGGAGGTGTATAAAAAAGGCAAAGGGTGAGCTCAATAGAACCAATCGAAATTCCGGACGCTAAATTCTCTGATTTTGTTCTGCTGGCATGGTTTCGGTTGAGCTGCATCATTAAGAGGAATAATTAAGTCCACTCTAAGGAGAGCTTCATTTCTCTTGGCGGGTTTTCACCAATTGCGATTCGTTGGATGTAAAGTCCATCAACTATCGGTCTATTTGCCTCTTGCTCTTGACTTCGATATTGGTAGTATGAAACGTAACCTCTTGACTTCTCTTCGTCTAAAACTAGAGTAAGTTGTATATTCTCCACAGAAGTACCTCCTTCTTGCAATCTGATGATTTAGTGTGGCGGAGGGGGTGGGATTCGAACCCACGGTCGGCTTGCACCGACAACGGTTTTCAAGACCGTCACCATAGGCCACTCGGTCACCCCTCCTCATTACAAACTAGTGCTGAGTCACAGGTTATTATACAGAAATGCTTGATTAAATTCTATCGCATGACTATAAGTTTGACTGCTACTTTGACGGGGAGTAAGGAGAGGAATTAAAATGCCTGTCAGAAGAGGGAATATGAGGAAGGCGTGGATTTTCGCAATCCTGCTTATAATGGCATCACTTATTCTCTCCGCCTGTACCAGTCCGAAAGTATCCCCCACAGTATCTTCGAATGTAACAGACCAGGTTGCGGGTGAGAAGTTTGTTAGAAAGATACTGGATTCATTACAGGAAAGTAGCGGCTGGACTCCTCCATTACCGCCAGGCAGCGGTCAAAAACCACGTGCCTTGACCAAAGAAGAAAAGGACAGGGTATTGGAAATAGCCAGCACCGTCCCTAAAGTGCTTGAAGTTAAGCAGAATAAAGACATAATAAGCGTTGATACAAGTTACTTGTGGGTGGGCTGGAATGGTCATCCGGACGGAGAATCGTTTCTAAATTACGAACCAATTGAAAAAGGAATAACAAACGTATCCGATAAAGGTGACACCTGGTATCCTGCCGCTGATTTTCTGTTCCACAGCCGATTCGGTGATTACGGTAAAGTTGGAATTAAAGTTGCGGTTAATCTGGAAACAGGCAAGGTTGTCTGGCTTGGCGGGTATGTTTCGTTCCCGATACCGCCGAGAATTCCGCCGGCAGGTTCACCTTAACCTATTTCCGTACCCGTCTCAATTCGATGATTACCGGGTTTTCGGCGTCCGGACAGGCTATTTTGGTGACATCGGGGTCGGGTTCCCAGGGGAGAGTCCCGCCGAACATCAGCACCCGGGCGGTGGGATAGACTGCATAGAAAGCGGAGAAGCACATCCCCGCCGGAGTTTTGCCGGCGATGAGCCACTTATCCCCGACCTTATGCCCGGCACCACAGCTTCCCTTTTGCGATACTACCCTGGCGACGACATCATATTTTTCTGCCATTTTGTTCACTCCTTTTGCTGTTTAGAATTAACCATCATTGTCCACTGATTAAAGTAAAGTTAGTATAGTGGTTCGGGACGGCAGGCGTCAAACCTATCTGGTCGGTAGTTGATTCCACTGTCATTGCGAGCCGAAGGCGAAGCAATCCGTACGATGCCAGAGTGAATAAATCTTTGAGATTGCCACGTCGCTGAGCTCCTCGCAATGACATTTGATACAAAGCCCGTTTTGGTTAGTAATGTCATTGCTATGAAAATACCTTCCGCTTGCTCATATGTCGTTCCAGCCCCGTATCGGCATACGGGGTAAACTCCGGCTGGAATCCAAGTGGGGAGGAGACGAAGTCTGGATTCTGGCTTTCGCCAGAATGACAGATGAATTGACAGGGAATTTATCCCTGTAATGTGCTACAATAATTTCGCTCGAAAAGGTACTTGTAGCGCTAACGGAAACTGAGAAGCGGAGAGGCTTGGCAGTTGCCCGTGAAGGAGGGAAGTATGTAGTTGTTCTAAGAGCGTGCCATGGTTAAATTCTTGAGTACTTGATGGAGGTGATTATGGCGTACGAGACTATTCTCTTAGAAAAGAAAGGCAGAATCGCTTATCTGACGATGAATCAGCCCGAGTCCCTCAATGCACTGAGCTTCAAGATGAGCGAAGAAATAATGGATGCCTGCAAGAATGTAGATGAGGATGATAACATCTATGTCATGGTGCTTACCGGAGCGGGGAGGGGGTTTGCCGTCGGGGCGAACATGAAAGAGGCAGCCCGGGCCTCGCGCACCGGTGAGCGTGGAGGAGGGTATGGCGGCCATCACGCTATGGAGAAGATGCAAAAACCGGTCATTGGCGCCATCAACGGTATCTGTGCCGGCGGAGGGTTGATTATGCTGGGGGGCTGCGACATCGTTATCTGCTCGGATGATTCCACTTTCTTAGACCCGCATGTGTCGGTGGGCTGGCTGCCATTGTCGGAGACCTTTGCCACGGTGACCCATATCCCGTTCGGCTTGGCTATGCGCATGGCTTTACTCGGCACTACGGAGAAAATGAGTGCCGAGAGGGCTTACCAGGTAGGCCTGGTCAGTGAGGTGGTTCCTAAAGATAAGTTAATGGAGCGTGCCACGCAACTGGCTGAGCAAGTTGCTGCTCAGGCTCCGCTGGCGGTGAGGTATATCAGGCAGGTTATGCGCCGGATGTTCCATGAAGAGCCTTATGCCCGCAGTATGGAAGAGGCTAACCGCTGGGTCCATGGTCAGGTGAACCGCTCTCATGACGGTATCGAGGGGCCGCGCGCTTTTTCCGAAAAACGGAAGGCTCAATGGAATGCTGAAGGCGGACCGAACCAGCGGGTTAATTTTTCCTGAGTTCTTGAAGGAGGAATATTGTGGCTTACGAGAATCTTATCTATGACAAGAAGGGTAAAGTAGTTATCATCACCATGAACCGTCCTGATGCTCTGAACGCAATGAACTACGAGCTGACTGATGAGCTGGTGGATGCTTTCCAGAAAGCAAACGATGACACTGACATCAATGTCATCGTGCTTACCGGAGCGGGCAGGGCATTTCAGGTCGGGGCTGATATGAAGGTAGCGGCTCAGATAAAACCCGGGGAAAGTCCGCGTGCCGGTGGCTGGGGTGGTCTGGGTACGCCGGAGAAATCACTGAAACCGGTGGTCTGTGCTATCAATGGCATCTGCGCCGGCGGGGGGCTGATTATGCTGGGTGGCTGTGATGTGATTATCTGTTCCGATGATGCCACCTTTTTTGACCCTCACGTCGATGTGGGCTGGCTGCCGCTGGGTGAGACCTTTGGCACAGCGACTTCGATGGCTTACCATCTGGCGATGCGTATGGGTTTAGTGGGCAATTCAGAGAGAATGAATGCCAGCCGGGCATATGAGGTAGGTCTGGTCAGTGAAGTGGTGCCGCGTGATAAATTGATGGCGCGGGCATTGGAAATAGCGGATATAATCGCTTCCAAAGCGCCGCTGGCGACGAGATGGATTCGGTATGCTATGCGCCATATCATGATTGACGC
>JACPSA010000118.1 GCA_016193545.1 Chloroflexota bacterium | reverse complement strand
CTGCGCACACCGGTAGAGGTTGGTATCAAGGTAATCGAAGGCATGCGCGGGCATACTTCCGGGCTGGCAATCCCTACTTTCGTCGTCGACTTATCCCATGGCGGGGGTAAAGTTCCTCTTCAGCCAAACTATGTGCTGTCAGAGACGGAGGATGAACTGGTGCTAAGGAACTATGAGGGGCGTGTACTCCACTACCGTAACCCCGGCAGTGGCAAATCTACGGAACCGGCGGCTGAAGTTGCCGGCGTATCCGGTGGTATCACACTGAAATTCTCGCCTGAAGGAGAGCGGAATGCGGATAGGGTTATCGTACGACCTTAAGGAAACAATACCGCTTAAGCCGGCCAGCAGTGATGATGCTCTGGAAGAGTATGACTCTCTGGAGACCGTTGAAATTATTGCGGCGGCTGTCGAGGCGGCGGGGCATTCTGTCGTCTGTCTCGGTGGTGGTCAGCAATTTCTGGCCAATATTCTCTATGAGAAAGTAGACCTAGTCTTTAACATTGCTGAGGGGCGGGGTACTCACCGCAGCCGGGAAGCCCAGGTGCCGGCAGTCCTGGAGATGCTCGATATGCCTTACAGCGGTTCAGACCCGCAGTGCCTGGCAATATGCCTGGATAAGCCGCTGACCAAGAAGCTGGTGGCATCGGCCGGGGTCTGTACTCCGCAGTGGCGTTTAATAACCGACAGCCATGAGCTTTATCAGATAGCTAATTGCGGTTTTTCTTTCCCGGCGATGGTCAAACCGGCTTATGAAGGGTCGAGCAAGGGGGTCCGCCTTAATTCGGTAGTGGAGAACCCGGAGCAAGCTATTGAAGTGGTCGCCGGGCTACTGGAACTTTACCAGCAGCCGGTGATGCTGGAAGAGTTTATTGTCGGTGATGAAGTTACGGTGGGGATTATTAACAATTCCCCGCCTGAAGTGCTGGGAATGATGCGGGTATTACCCAGAAAGAAGACGGCTTATTTTGTCTACTCTCTTGAAGTCAAGCGTAATTATCTGGAACTGGTTGACTACGAGTGCCCTGCTGCCCTCGACGAGAAAGTATTGCGGGGTATAGAAAATGCCAGTCTGAACGCTTTTCAAGCTCTGGGTTGTCGGGACTTCGCCCGGGTGGACTTCAGGATAAGTTCTGAAGGAGTCCCGTACTTTCTGGAAATAAATCCTCTACCAGGGTTGGGTACCTATAGCGACCTGGTTATTATGGCTCAAATGATGAAAAGGACTCATCAAGAGTTGATATGTGCGGTGCTTAATGCAGCGCTGAAGAGGTACCCGCAGTGCGTACGCGTATAGCTATCATCTATAACGAACCGTCTCCCTCACACTACGACATTCTTCATGAGGGAGAGGCGGTAGCCGGTGTGCTTCAAGCTGTTGAATCAGTACATCAGGCGTTGTTGTCTCTTGATTGCCAGGTAATTCAGGTGCCTCTTGACCTGCCGTTCGGCCGGGCTAAAGGAAAACTCAGGTCGCTGGATGTGGACCTGGTTTTTAATCTCTTCGAAGGTTTTTCCGGCTATCCCGAAACCGAAGCTTCAGTGCCCGAATTTCTGGCAAAAATAGGCATACCTTTTACCGGTTGTCCGGCAGCCGTGTTGAGGTTGGCTCTAGATAAGGCTAAGGTGAAGGTGATTTTAAAAGCTGCTGGAATACCGACGCCGGCTTTCCAAAAGCTAAGCCCGGAGACGCTGCATACATTCCGGCTGGGTTATCCCTGTATCGTCAAGCCCCGTTGTGAAGATGCCAGTCACGGCCTTTCTGCAGAAAGCGTGGTTAATGATTTCGTTTCTCTGGAGAGGCAGGTTCGATTCATCTGTGATGCCTATCAAGGCGGGGCTCTGGTTGAGCAATTCATCAGTGGGCGCGAGTTTAATGTTACTGTATTGGGTAACTCCGAATATACGGTTCTGCCGGCGTCAGAAATAGTTTACTCGTTGCCTCCCGGCATGCCTGAGCTTCTCACCTTTGCTGCCAAATGGGAACCGGGGACTCTTTACTATCAGGGCACTAATCCAGTCTGTCCGGCTCGTCTGAATAGTGAAGAGCAACAGCGTATTGCCGAAACGGCGGTAGCGGTTTTTAAATTGCTTAATTGTCAGGGTTATGCTCGGGTAGATATGCGTATGAGCCAGGATGGAGAAATAAATGTGATTGAGCTGAATCCCAACGCTGATATTTCTCCCACCTCCGGTTCAGTACGCCAGGCGGAAGCCGCCGGAATGACCTACTACCAGTTTATTGAGAAAATCATGGGGTTAGCTTTGGGGAAGAAACAGCCGTGGACATCAATATCCGTGTCATGACGCGGAAAGATAAACCCGGCATAATGCGTATATTGGCTACCACTCCGGAATTCAAGCCTTCTGAGGTAGTCGTCGCCGAGGAGGTTATCGATAGTTATCTGGCCTCACCCCGTAGTGCCGGCTATTGTACCCTTGTGGCTGAGATAGACTCGGTTATCGCTGGCTATGTTTGCTTTGGGTCTACTCCGCTGACGGAAGGGACCTGGGACTTGTACTGGATAGCGGTAGCGGCTGATAAGCAGCAGCAAGGGATAGGCGGTACTCTGCTGGGACTGGCGGAGAAAAGCATGAGAGAGGAGGAGGCAAGGCTGGTTATCATTGAAACATCATCTTTACCAGCCTACGAGAGGGCCAGGCAGTTTTACCTTAATCACGGTTACGAGGTAATCGGGCACATCCCTGATTTCTATACTCTCGGGGATGATAAGCTAATCCTGCAAAAGCGGTTGAAATGACATCAAAAAGAGATAGCCCATTATGAATAGTCTCCTGCAAGACTTCATACTGACCTTCGTACCTCTTTTCATAGTTATCGATGCTTTTGGTAATCTTCCCTTCGTTATTTCACTGAGCGAAGGAATGTCCGGGGCAGAACGCCGCCGGATGATTAATCTAGCCAACATAACGGCCGCTATTGTCGGTTTAATATTTCTCTTTCTCGGCCAGTTTATCCTGCAGGTGATGCATATCCGTGTTGGCGAATTCGCTATTGCCGGTGGGATTATCCTGCTGGTACTTTCCATAAAGTACATGTTAACCGGACAGATGGTAGAACTTTTTAAAGAAGAGATGGTGGCGGTAGTGCCTATCGGTACGCCGCTGACAGTAGGCCCGGCGACGATAACGACTCTGCTCATCCTGGCTACTCAGTTCCCGATTTACATGGTCCTGCTATCCTTCACTCTGAACATGTTTATCAGCTGGTTTATCTTTCTCTTGAGTAATCAGATAGTCAGGTTTATGGGGCAGGGTGGAATAAAAGCAGTGTCTAAAGTATTTAGCTTATTGCTGGCGGCCATTGCGGTAAGCATGATTATCAAGGGCTTCAACCTGCTTGGTATCATCGATGTTGCCAGTTAAGGTTTTATTGGAATCCTCTTATCGTCGGTGTCAACAGCCGTCCGGGTAGAAGTTTCTCTGGCTTTATCCGCCGGAGCAGTCATGTTTTGAATTCGCCAGCCAGTGTCAAGTCAGATAGATAAATGACTATTCTACTTTATCGGAAACGGGGGATGTGCCCTGATTCATCGTCGGGATTAGGTCGAACGCCTATCCCCCTGACCCCCTTCCCAGTGGGAAGGGAGAGTTAGGTAAGAGCGAGGGGGCGCAGCCCCCTCTCTACAATATCTTCCCCTTCTCCTGAGGAGGAGAAGGGGATAAAGGGGATGAGGTTGCCAGAAAGCGCTAATAGGTGCTGTAGCAGTAATTGCTTCAGTAATTAACCGGACAAGGCGCTAGT
>JACPSA010000136.1 GCA_016193545.1 Chloroflexota bacterium | reverse complement strand
TTTAGCAATAACTTATCAAAAGAAAAATGGCTAGTTATCATAAATTTTGCCATTACTATTGAAATTTGTATTTATTGCGCCTTTCATATATTCTTGGCTCTTTCCAGTAGGGACTGTGGCACTTAGGATTGGGACAAACCTTCGGCTCTTTTTCGGGATTGCGCGGTATCCATTCGTAACCACATCGGGAACAGTGGAATATTGTGACCTCTCTTTTGTCTTTGTACGACATATTGCTAATATACCACTATAAATATATGTTGTCAAGTATCCCATAATAAATAAGTTATCTGAAATATATTGCTGATATGTATTAACACGCTCTTATCAAGGTAAGGGGGCTTTGCCTTAAAAGTCGGGGAGTTGCCTCAAAAGTGCTTGAGAATTACGACTTGCTAGGGCAAGGCTCTTAGAAGGGAAGGAGGCAGGGGGATAGGTCATTAAATGAGTAAAGGAGACAAAAGTCGTAGTTTGACGGTCTATTCCAGGCTATGCTAAGATTTGTTAGTGGTAAAAGAAAAGGCTGAACATTTAGCCAAAAGGAGAAACAAAGATGAAGGAAAAAATCGAAGAAGTCTTAGGTAAGATACGCCCCATGCTGGAGCGCGATGGCGGTAACGTGGAACTGGTGGATGAAAAGAATGGCACAGTTAAAGTAAGACTGACCGGTGCCTGCGGCGGTTGTCCGATGTCCACGATGACCCTGAAAATGGGGATTGAACAAATCTTAAAGGACGAAATCCCCGAAGTAAAAGAAGTAGTCGCCGTCGAGTAAATCGATTAAAACCGGGAAACCGCTCACCTGCTCCACGAAAAGGTTAAAGCAATAACCGGTTTACCGGGGACGGTGCCATGTCCAGTCCTCGATAGCCAGCGCTATCACCAGAAGCGTTAGCGCGGCCAAGGCGGCTAACAGACTGGCTGATGTCGGTGACATGAGATTCAGGCCCCGGTTAAATGCCTCCCATCCCCAGGCACCGGCTGACAGTAAACCGATATATTTCAAGCTCTTACCCACCCAAACGACCAACAAGAACTTCCATAATGGGAAACGCAGGGCACCTGCCAACATACCGGCGACATCAAGGGGGAGAAAGGGAGCTACCGCGAAAATAAAGATAGTCATCAGCCCCCATTTCTTCATCCAGCCCTCCCCCCTGACATACAAACGGGTACGCTGAATAACTCCATGTCCACTATACCCGGTCAGATAACCGCTTATTTCCCCGATAGTCCCCCCTGCCGCCGCGGCTAACGCCACCAGAACCGGATTGAAAACAGTGCCCAGAGTCGAGATTAGTAGCAGCCCGGGCATGGGCAAAAGCACAGTAGCATTAGCCACCAGGCTGATAAGAAAAGCTCCCAGATAGCCAAGCTTTTCAAATCTAGCTACCTGTGCATGGTAGGCAAAGAAGAAGACGGAAATAGCCACCACCAGTAGTATCGTTAATAGCGGAATAACCTTGTCTCTTAGCCCTACCTTCTTCCCTGGCTCAGCCTGTTTACTGGGGTTAAGCATATTACTCATCATACTATTGTCGACTAACGGTATCCCTGCTATACTCTATTGGCAATGCCCCCATCGTCTAGAGGCCTAGGACGGCACCCTTTCAAGGTGTAGACAGGGATTCGAATTCCCTTGGGGGCACCAGCAACCCCGCTTAGAATTTCCCCTTCAGTTTCTGGTAGGTTGCCGCGATGGCTTCCGGAACTACCCTAGCATTCGATATTACCGGCATAAAATTGGTATCACCCTGCCATCGGGGCACAATGTGGGTGTGGATATGGTCGTCTACGCCGGCTCCGGCTATTTTGCCCATATTGATACCGATATTAAAACCGCCGGGGTTGAATACACTCTTCAGAACCTTAATACTCCGGCTAACGATATCGAAATGCTCGTGGCGCTCTTCAGCCGTCATTTCCTCCGGGCTGGCAATGTGCCGGTAAGGGACTACCAGCAGGTGACCGGGGTTATAGGGAAAACTGTTCATTATGACGAAGTTCTTTTTCCCTCGATACAGAATATAGTTGGCAGCATCGTTATCCTGCCCGGGCTTGTCACACAGAAAACAACCCTGCCTCTTTTCCGTCCGAATATACTCGATACGCCATGGCGCCCAAATCGACTTCATAGCACTCTCCTTCTTAGCTGCCATTGCTATTGTAGTCGACAACCCTGCCAGCGTCAAAGAATCTGGATATCGTACCCACAAAGACATGCCAGATAAGCATTGTAAAAAATACGGCTATCCTCTATATTTAGATTTACCATGGCAGAGAAAAACAGCCCGACCGAGACGATAACCTTTCTGGGGACGGGCGGCGCCAGATTCATGATGATTTCCCAGATTCTAGCCTCAGGTGGCATATGGCTGAGCCTGAACGGCACTGAAATACTGGTCGACCCCGGCCCCGGCTGTATCGTCCAGACTACCAAGAGGAAGCTTAAGCCAGAGAAGCTGAGCGCCATCATCTTATCGCATCGCCACCTCGACCACTCCGCCGATACCAACATTATGGTTGAGGCGATGACACAGGGCGGGCACAAGCACCACGGCTGGTTCTACGCTCCCTCCGATGCCTTCGATAGCGAGCCGGTTATCTTTTCCTACCTCAAAGACCGCCTTGACGGTGTTCAAGTTTTGCAGGAGGGCAAGTCTTATTCGATAGGCAATATTTCCTTTTCCACCCCGGTGCGGCACATACACCTGGTCGAAACCTACGGCATGCTCTTTAAGACAGCTGGGCATACCTTCGCCTATGT
>JACPSA010000135.1 GCA_016193545.1 Chloroflexota bacterium | reverse complement strand
TGGATAAGGTTATTCCCTATCCCCTTTCGTTATATGGAAGGTGAAAAGCGTTTTAGCAAGTACCAATGGGTTGAGGTAGCTGCAAAGAAATCCAGTTCCGACACACGAAAGGAAAGCTTTGAGGTCGATATTAGCACTCTCAAAATTACAAGTACCCCGTTACCGACCAAGGACGTATGGAAGGCTCGCAAAGAGATAATACTACCACTACAAGCTTCCTCACTTTGCTATTTACAGAAAACACGAAGACAGACTGGGGATACGCTCGGTTTCTTCAAGCCAAAGACAATCCACAAATTCATTATTGAACGTGATACTTCAGAATGGACTCCAGCGGAACGTGAAAAATTATTACAGTATTCAATTTATGATAGGCATCCATTAAAACCGTTGGAAAAGATACCCTATAAGTTCTCTTACAGGTTCACGTGTGCTGAGCCATATTGTGGGGGACATAAATTAATCTGTGTTGATTGGGAGCTAGGCCAGGCTTACAGAAGATGGAAACGGGAATACGCAGACAAATGGGAACAAGCAATAATAGGCCGTTTTGAGACTGACATGATATTACGCTATGATACATACTTCTTTGTCGGAACTATTCACGGTCATCCGGGAACATGGATTATTATAGGCTTGTTCTACCCTCCGACGTAGATTAATACCTCTAAAATAGACAAAGTCCTTTGAATACGGTGTTTGGGGAGTTTAAGAGAGGCGAAGCCTCTCCCACTTGTCCTGTCATTCCGTGCTTGACACGGAATCCAGGGGTGGAAGGGTATAAAAGACTGGATTCTGGCTTTCGCCAGAATGACAATTTTTGGATAGTCTGTATAGGGGTATGGGGTTAGACAAAATTGAAAATCCTGCATTTTGCCGACCTGCACCTGGGGGTAGAAAGCTACGGGCGCATTGACCCGGCGACCGGCGTATCTACACGTCTCGATGATTTTCTGAAAGCCCTTGACCAGGTGGTGGACTATGCCCTGCAAGCCGGGGTAGACCTGGTGCTCTTCTGCGGTGATGCTTATAAGAGCCGCGAGCCGAGCCAGACCCAGCAACGGGAGTTTGCCCGGCGTATCAACTGGCTCTCCACCGGCGGTATCCCTGTTTTCCTTCTCGTCGGCAACCATGACCTGCCCAATGCGGTGGGCAAGGCGACCAGCACGGAAATCTTCGATACCCTGGCGGTTAAAAATGTCTATGTCTCCAACCGCCCTGACATCTACCGAATCCCGACTAACAACGGAATTATTCAGATAGCTTCTTTGCCCTGGCTGAGGCGCAGCGCCCTGTTAACCCGGGAGGAGACGAAGAATCTTACCTTCGACCAGATTAGCCAGAAGCTGCAGCAGGTGTTGACCAATGTTATTGCCGACCATGCCGCTAAGCTCGACCCGGGGCTGCCCGCCATACTGGCGGCTCATGTCTGGGTGGCTGGAGCGCAGTTAGCCTCGGAGAGGATGATGACGATAGGGCAGGAGCATGTCCTGCTGCTGAGCAATGTTGCCCATCCGGCTTTTGACTATGTCGCTCTGGGTCATATCCATAAACACCAGGTCTTGTCCAATGACCCGCCGGTGGTGTATGCCGGCAGCCTGGAGCGCGTCGACTTCGGCGAGGAGAACGATGAAAAAGGGTTCTGCCTGGTAGAAATCGGGACAGGTCAGGCGGCAGGCAAAAGGCCGGTCTCTTTTGGCTTTCATCCGGTGATTGGACGACGTTTTTGTACTATCGATGTCAATATCGAGTCGGAGGATGCCGAACCCACAGCAACGGTGCTCGGGGCAATTGCCGGGCAGGAAGATAAGGTCAGGGAGGCTATCGTGCGACTCCAGATTAGCCTGCCGGCAGAGATTGAAGGGCAGCTCAGGGATAATGACATCAAGAATGCCCTGAAAGAGGCTTATTACTTTACCATCGCCAGGGATATCAAGCGGGAGACACGTCTCAGGCTAGGGCTGGAGCCGCGCACCGCTGAAGAAATCACACCTCTTGAGGCGTTAAAGACCTACCTTGAAGCCAAAAAGGTGTCGCCATCCCAGGCTAAACTGCTTCTGGAATACGGGGAGAGACTGATAAGGGAGAGGGAGGGGTAAAAGGGCAACGTTCTATTTTAGTTGATTACTCAACTTCACCTTCAACCTCACCCCCTAACCCCCTCTCCATTCTTGGAGAGGGGGAAGAGATTTGAGAGAGGGGCTTTGCCCCTCTCTAACCTACACTCCCCCTTCCCTCACAAGGGAAGGGGGCAGGGGGATAGGTTGTTATCAACCGAATGGAAGCGCTACTGGGGTAAAGGGGAAATTGTGTTCCTTTCGTTATGGGAGTATAATGCTTAACTAAGATTACCGACGACACCTTTGCTCGCACCGAGCAAGGGTTATTTTTTCTATCTGGTGGTTACCGAGGGGGACGCGGCTCTTTATTATGGTTCTTGAATCCTGGCGAAGGAATCTCTACGCAATATTCGTTGCCGAGCTCGTGGTATTAACCGGTTTCAGTTTTGCTAATCCTTTCATGCCACTGTTTATCCAGGAGCTGGGCAATTTTACCAATGAACAGGCGGCTTTCTGGGGAGGTATCGCCAGCGGGGCGAGCGGCATCGCCATGTTCTTCAGCGCCCCCCTGTGGGGTATTATAGCTGACCGCTGGGGTAGAAAGCCGATGGTGCTTAGAGCTATATTCGGCGGCAGTACTGTGCTGGCTCTCATGGGTTTATCACCCAATATTTATTACCTTATTGGTTTTCGCTTTGCCCAGGGTGTATTGAGCGGGACGGTGGCGGCGGCTTCAGCCCTGGTAGCTGCTCTTACTCCCCGAAACAAGATGCCTTTTGCCATGGGACTTATTACCCTGGCGATGTTTACCGGGCAGACCGTAGGTCCTTTCCTCGGAGGATTTCTGGCTGACCTATACGGATATCGAACCACCTTTTTTATTACTGGCGCCCTTCTTTTCATTGGTGGACTTGTTGTGCTTTTTCTGGTCAAGGAGAACTTTCAGCGTCCTGCCGGGGGGCACAGTGCCTCACCGGGTGATATCTGGCGTCTGGCTACATCGAAAAAGATTTTTCCGTTGCTTTTAGTTCTGGGTACGCTGCATATTGCCCCGCAGATGGTATCTCCGATAATTCCGCTTTTTATCCGGGAGTTAGACCCTGAGGGTGCGGTTGCCACCATGGCCGGACTGGCTTTTAGTTTCATGGGTGGGGTAGCGATACTCTCTACCTTGGCGGCGGGTCGGTTGGGTGAGCGTATCACGATGAAGAAAATGCTGGTTTTTTCCTGCGTGGTAACCGGATTGCTGTATCTACCGCCGATGTGGGCAGGAACGGTCGGCCAGATTCTTATTTTCATCGCCCTATCCGGGTTATTTAAAGGGGGATTGATGGTGGCTTCCAATGCTCTTATCGGGTTGTCAGTACCTCTCACCCAGCAGGGCCTGGCTTACGGATTGGGGCAGAGTGCTAACTCGCTGGGTAACGGGCTGGGGCCAATGATAGGCGGTAGTCTGGCTAATTTAGTCGGACTGAGGCCTGTTTTTGGTTTTGCCGGCCTGTTTTTTATTGCGGTGGGTATACTGGCAGCCAGACTGCTGACAGGGCAATCTTCGGAAAAGAGCTAATTCTGGAATTTTACGGGTCTAATCTCCGGAAAAAAGTTGCAGGACTTTCTCTCTATTTTCACTGGATAGCGGCGGACATTGGTCGGGTGTTACTTTACCAGCGCGCAGGTCGGCAGCGAAAGCCAGACAGGTAGCGTAACCGCACAGCTTGCAGTTGGTTTTGGGCAGGAGCTTGAAGATGTCCATGACTCCGGGCAGTTTTCTTTGCGTATAGAGGGGAGTGATACTATTTCTTTCCTGCCAAGCGGCGTCGACTCTTCCCACAATCTCGGTGGCAAGCCGTTGTGCTTGTGAATAGTCGTTGACCCGGCCAATTCTGATTTCATGGGGACGGAGAGCGTAGGCTTGTTCCGGTTCCCTCAATATCAGGACATGGTTCTCATGGTCGTACCAGGCGTTCTTCATGAGCGTATTCAGGTAAGGAAACACGGGGCTGATATCAGTTTCTAGCGTTACCTGTGCGCCGTACCGTGCCGAGCCGGGGGCGCATTCGGGTTCAACCAGTTTGATTTCGTATTTTCCAATCAGTTTGTCCACTGGTTAAATTCTACCACAGGCTCTATATAGCAGCAAAGAAAGACAAGCCTCTGATTCTTCTCAATTTTGGTTGCTTCTTAACCTCACCCCCTAATCCCCCTCTACTTGAGAAGGAGAAGGGGAAGATACTTTAGAGAGGGGGCAAAAGCCCCCTCTCTTACCTACACTCCACCTTCCCTTACTAAGGGGCTTGTATCATAAGTGCCGTTTTTAAGTCTTTTTGTCATTCCCACGACCTTCGGCTGAAGGAGGAATCCAGAAAGCGTGCCTAATTATATCAACTAGATTCCCGTTTTCACGGGAATGACGACTTTTAATACAAAGCTCCTCAATAGGGGAAGGGGGTAGGGGGATAGGTCAATAATCGGTAAAAGTAAGCCCCTCTTTTTATTGACAGTGCACAGCGGCGTGCTTATACTGTGCTGGGCAATTCCTGAAGGGTCTGGTGATACCAGGAAGTGCTCAAAATAAATCGGAGACAGGAGGTGTTTGAGTATGGCGGCTATTAATGTTGTCCTTGCCTCCAGGCTGGAACCAGAATTGCAGCGACAGGTTGCCGCGGTCGACAAGCGATACAAAGTCCGTGATGCTGCCGACCTGTTTGAAGCGGCACTGCCGGGAGCTTCCCAGTCCAGCCAGCACACAGAGCTCGATGGGTTATTAAAAGAAGCTGAAGTCCTCCTTATGCCCAGGGCTCCCTGGCCGGCAAATTTGTTTTCTCAGACACCGAAGCTCAAGTGGGTACAGTATATCGGCGCGGGTGTGGATAGCGCTGCCGTGAAAGGCCTGCTGAAAGAGAACTTCATCACTACCAATGGCCGGGGGACGCAGAATATCCCGATGTCAGAGTATGTCATATCGGTAATGTTGATGTTTGTTAAAATGGCACCCCAGTGTTTTGCCCAAAAACAGGCAAAACTGTGGCAGAAAATTGACTTCCAGGAGCTCAGGGGGAAAACTCTGGGTATCGTCGGGCTGGGCAGTATCGGGGAAGAGGTGGTCCGCCTGGCACGGGCGTTCGGTATGCGTATAGTGGCGACGAGAAGGTCAGTAACTAAGAAAGAGTTATCCGTTATGGGCGTCGACGCGGTCTATCCCCGCCGCGATTTGCTGGAGATGCTGGGCGAGTGCGATTTTGTGGTTATGACGGTGGCGCTGACTGATGAGACAACCAAAATGATCGGGGAGCGGGAGCTAAAAGCGATGAAGCCTACGGCTGTTCTTATCAACGTTTCCAGGGGTGGTGTCATCGATGAAGCAGCGCTAATCAGGGCGCTTAAGGAAGGGTGGATAGCCGGTGCCGGGCTGGATGTTTTTCAGAAGGAGCCGCTACCCCCGGAAAGCGAGCTGTGGGCGCTATCCAATGTCACTATTAGTCCTCATGTCGCGGCGAGGAGTGAGATGCGTAACGTCCGGCTGAACACCCTTTTCTGCGAGAATCTGAAGAGATATGCCAGCGGACAGCCGCTAATCAATGTGATTGATAAGGTAAGAGGCTACTAGACCGGTAACCCTGCTTAGTTAAATATCGGTAGGTATTAATATGGCACCGCGAAAGTCAACCAAGACAGACCCGCAAATGCTGGAGATGCCGCCACAGAAAATGGCGGTGGTTACCGGCAAGGGAGCACCGGATAAGGTCTTCCCGGAGCTTATGCCCGCTCTCTATGGTTCTGTCTACACGTTAAGGTTCGACCGTAAGAAAAAGGGATTACCTGTTTTCAAGGTGAGCGGACTCCGTGCCCGCTATCCGGGTGCCATCACCGTGCCTAAAAATAAGTGGACGATAATTGTCGGGCTGCCTGTGCCCGAAGATACGGTGGTGCTGCCGCAGAAAGTAGCCGGAGTTAAGGTTAAACTGGAGATCTGGGATTACGGCACGGTGTGCCAGATTCTGCACCTCGGGGCTTACGACCAGGAGGAAGCCTCCGTGGCACGACTGCACCAGTTTATCAAAGACAGTGGCTACGCAATTGACGGAAGCCACGAAGAGGAGTACCTTACCCGACCCGATGCCAAAGTACCCAAGACTATTGTCAGGTATACGGTCAAGAAGCGGTAGCCTTTTTATTCTGTTGGCATGTGGCAATCCGAGAGATGAGGGACACTATACCCCGCCCAGATTGCTCTCGCCTGCCAAAGAACTTGTTCGGCGAGCAGGTCGCCTTCCGACTTGCGTCGGAATGGTCTCGCAATGACAAAACCGACCCAAAAAGCTAAAGAAGGACGGGTGGGATTACCATTTAGAGAGGACGTCCTTCCAGAAGTCATAGATGCCCTTCTTACCCGGTCCGCCGGTATAGCCGGCCCTGACCATCATCTTGACCAGGGGGTGCACATGCCCCCTTTCCCAGCCGAACTCCCTGATTCTATCCTCCTCTCCATGAACAGAAACGTCCCACCCGATAAGGTCGCCCAGCTCCAGCGGTCCCATGGGACGGTTATAGCCCAGTTTGACTGCCTTATCGATATCCTCCGGCGGGGCAATATGCGCCCACACCAGTTCTACGGCATCGTTTTCAGTCCCGATGCCCGCTCCAGCGCCTCCGGCAGCCCGGTTAGCCAGAAATCCGTAAGTATCCCGGCAATACACCGGCTCCTTGTTCAGCTTCCTGGCCAGTTCATAAACCGTAGCTGCTGTTTCTTTGGATGTTAACGCTGCCCTGACCACTTCAACCAGCTTCATGACAGAGGGTGGATTGAAGAAGTGCATGCCGGCTACCCTGTCCGGTCTTTTGGTCTGGCTGGCCATCTCCGTTACGCTCAGGTATGAGGTATTGGTGACCAGAATGGTATGCGGTGGGGCAGCTTCATCGAGTTGTTTAAAGACTTTTTTCTTAAGCTCCATGCTTTCGAAGATTGCCTCGATGATAAAGTCGGCCTGGCTGGCAGTGGCAGTAATATCGGAGCTGGTTTTGATTCGCCCGATTATCGCCTTCAATTCGTCGGCGGTCATTTTCTCCTTGTCGACAAAAAACCTCTGCAGCTTCTGTTGCTGGTTTTGCAGTCCTCTCCGCACCAGTTCATCGGTAGTGTCGTTCATTATCACCTGATAGCCACCGACCCGCGATAGAAGCTCGGCGATTCCCGCCCCCATGTTGCCGGCGCCAATTACGGCTACCTTTTTGATGTCATCTAGTCCCATGAAAGTCCTCCTTATTTGGATTGAGGCTGTAGAAAACTCTGGAGAGCGGGCATATTTTAACCTATCGGGGAGCAGATGACAACTCTAACATGTTTGAGTAATCCTGACCGGACATAGCCGTCAGACTGACTAGAAGAGGAAAATGCTGGCTGCGGCCTGTGCCAGGCTGATGACATAGTCCGGTATGATACCGAGTAACAGGACAGCAAGGCAGGAGATAAGCAGGGCTACCCTTAATGCTACTGAGGAGGGTATTTTTTCCGTGGAGGCTGGCTCACCGAACCACATTACCTTGACGATGCGGAGATAATAGTAGGCGGAGATAACGCTGTTTATTACGGCAACAATCACCAGCCAGAGCAGCCCGCTATGGACGGCGGTGCTGAAGATGTAGAACTTGGCCACGAAGCCGGCGGCCGGCGGCATACCAATGAGAGAAATCAGGGATAGACTCAGAGCCAGAGCCAGCAGTGGTGCCCGGCGGCTCATACCGGAGTAATCTTGAATAAGGTCGCTATTAAGTTTATTAGAGATGGCGATGATAGCGGTGAAAGCTCCCAGGTTAGCCACTGTATAGCCTGCCAGAAAGAAGAGGACACCGCTCCGCCCCAGAATACCGGAACCGGGAGAAACACCCATCGCCGCCAGTCCCACCATCAGGTAGCCAGCCTGAGCGATGCTGGAGTAACCGAGCATGCGTTTGATGTTGGTCTGGGGAAGGGCGACCACATTGCCCAGGGTCATGCCGATAGCGGCTAACACGGCAAAGATTAATCCCCACTCCAGGCTTAACCCTTGAGGTAGCCCGAAGGCGGCGGCAAAGACTCGCAGGACAACGGCAAACCCGGCAGCCTTGCTGCCGACGGAAAGGTAGGCGGTTATCGGCGTCGGCTGGCGGAAATAGCTGACAATGGTAGTGAGTGGATAACCCCGGCAATTTCACCCAATCGCGTCTCGCCGGTAAAGCCGAAGACCAGCGCCATACCATAGAGCAATATTGCCGAAGCAATGGCGCCCAGCAGCAGGTATTTCAGAGAGGCTTCGGTTGACTTGGTGTCTTTGAGAAAGCCAACCAGAACGTAGAGAGAGATACTGGTCAGTTCCAGTGCAATGTAGATAGAAATTAACTCGGTGGTGGCGGCCATCAGCATCATGCCCAGTGTCGAGAGGAGTACCAGAGCGTAGTATTCACCCTGGAAACGGGCGAACTTGGACGCATAGTCCACCGAAGCCAGAATAACCAGGGCGGCAATGGCCAGGAAAAGGAGTTTGAAGAAGACGGCAAAGCCGTCTACCGCCAGCATATCGTTAAAGAGAAGCTGCGGACTACCGCCTGTCAATATGGCCATGGTAAAGCCAGCCGATACCGCCAGGCCAGCCAAGCTGACGATTACCAGCAGTCCCTTTCGCGACACAAAAAGGTCGAGCAGGATAACTATCAGGGCGAAGATAGCCAGGCTCAGTTCCGGTCTGAATAGCTCAAGGTTCAAAGTTCACTCCTTACTTTAAACACCTAATAATCTGATTATCGGTGAAATACCCAGCTTGATAATATCGGTCAGGATTGCCGGATAGATGCCGACCAGCATAATCAGAGCCACGAAGGCAAACATGTATACCCTTTCCCGAATATCGGCATCCTTCGTGCCATTATGTTGCTCCAGTACCGGACCGTAAAATGTTCGCTGTAACATCCAGAGGATATAGCCGGCAGCCAGGACTACCCCCAGTACGGCTAGTACAGTGTAAAGCTGGATGCCGTTGACCATAGTGCTGGAGAAGCTGCCGACGAAAACGAGGAACTCAGCGGCAAAGCCACTAGTGGTCGGCAGACCCAGACCGCCCAGCCCGGCGATGGAGAAGACAACGGCGATAATTGGTATTTGCCGTGCCAGACCGCCCAGCTTCCTCAGGTCACGCTCACCGGTATTGTGCATGGTTAAACCGGCCATGGCAAAGAGAAGCCCGGTGATAAGGCCATGACTGACCATCTGCAAGGCAGCTCCGGTCAGACTGACCTGGCTCAGGGCGAAAATACCGAGCAGAACAAAGCCCATGTGGCTGACGCTGCTGTAAGCAATCAACCTTTTCAGGTCAGTCTGTCTCAGGGTTATCGCCGCTCCGTAGAGCACACTGATGGCTGCCAGTGTTACCAGCAGGGGGGCATAATCCCGGGCAACCTGGGGAAAGATACTCACGGTGACACGAATCATGCCATAGCCGCCCATCTTGATTAGCGCACCGGCCAGCATCACGCTTCCGGCTGTCGGGGCATCGGTATGGGCGTCAGGCAGCCAGGTGTGCAGGGGGACGACGGGTAGCTTGACGGCAAAACCGGTCAGCAGCAGGAAGAAGATGACGGCCTGTGGGATAATGGTGACTACTGGAGCCAGCCGGCTCTGGGCCAGGTCCACCATACTCAGACTGCCGGTGGTCAAAAAGAGACTGATGATACCGGCCAGCATCAAAGCACTGCCGGATAAGGTATAAATTACATACTTGATTGCCGAGTATTCCTTGCGTCCGGCCCCCCAGATGGAAATTAAGAAGTACATCGGGATAATCTCTATCTCCCAGAAGATAAAGAACAGCAGCAGGTCGAGGGAGGAGAAAACGCCCAGGATGCTGGTCTCCAGAAGCAGGAGCCAGGCAAAGAACTCGCGGACTCTGAGGTGTTCCTTCCACGAAATGAGAACCACCATGAAGCCGAGGAAGGTGGTCAATACTACCAGGGGCAGGCTCAAGCCGTCGACCCCCAGGTGGTAGAAAGCATTGAGCGGATTAATCCAGGCTACCTTTTCCTCGAACTGGATTAATCCGGTGACTCCTGCCGACCTATCGAAGCGGTAAAAGACACCCAGCGACGCCACCAGGGGCACAAAGGTAAAAATGGCCGCCAGATATCTGACCAGTCTTTCCCGTCCGCCGCCTAACAGGGCAATCAGGATAGACCCCGCTACCGGCAGGAAGACTATTAGCGACAGATAAGGCAAATTCAATTAAGTCGTCTCCTGTTAAATTTATAAATCATATTCATCCGAAGACATATATTACCAGGATAATTGCCAGAATACCGATACCGATAAACAGCCCGTAGAGTTGTAGCTGTCCCGTCTGCGACCGCCGGATGGCCCTGCCCCCGCCGATAGCGGTGCTGGCCAGACCGTTGACGATGCCATCGACGCCATAGGTATCGATTTGCTGTAGACCGGCGAAAATACCTTTAAGCAGGGCTATCTTGACGATGATGTTCTCATAGAGTTCGTCAAACCAGTATTTTCGGTAGAATAGAGTATAGAGCGGTCGGAAAATTCGGCCGATTTGCTCGGCGGAAAGCCATTTAGCACTGTAGGTGGCATAAGCCAGGAAAATACCCAGGATAGCCACCATTAGGGCTATCAGGGGTAATGGTGAGTGTATGAAAATTCCGAAGAGTCCCTGGACAAAGCCCTGCGTCTCGGCGTGTCCCATAAAAGCGCCGAAGGCACCGCTAACATTCCAGAATCCGGAAAAGATGGCCAGCACTGCCAGCACGACCATCGGCGCCACCATCACTGTCGGTGATTCATGGGGGTGGCCGTGGGCCTCGGGGCTGCCTCCACGGTACTCCCCGCCGAAGGTAAGGAAGAATACCCGGAAAATGTAGAAGGCAGTCATGGCCACCGTTATCATCGCCAGATAGAAAAGGACTGGCTGCTTGTCATAAGCAGCGGCTAAAATCTCGTCTTTGCTCCAGAAGCCGGATAGCGGCCAGATACCGGCCAGGCTCAGTGCGGCGATAAGAAAGGTGGTGCTTGTCCACGGCATTATTTTGCGTAAGCCGCCCATCAGGCGCATATCGAATGTGCCGGTGGCGTGATTGACACTGCCCGCGCCGAGGAATAGCAGTGCCTTGAAGAAGGCATGGTTGAACAGGTGGAAAATGCCTATAGCCACCCCACCGGTGGCCAGTCCCAGCATCATGTAGCCAAGCTGGCTGATGGTGGAATAAGCCACTACCCGCTTGATATCGGTCATCACCAGCCCCATTGAGGCGGCGAAGATGGCGGTGAAAGCGCCGATAAAGGCTACGGTGGTCAGTGCCTGTGCCGAATGTTCAAAGAGGGGGAAGGTGCGGGCGACCAGAAAGACACCGGCAGCGACCATGGTGGCGGCGTGGATTAAGGCGCTGACCGGAGTCGGGCCTTCCATGGCATCGGGTAGCCAGACGTGGAGCGGGAATTGGGCTGACTTGCCGGCGGCGCCGGAAAAGATGCCGATAGCCGACCAGGTCAGGGTTGTCCCGGCCAGGGTTCCAGCCACGGCCAGGCTGTGGAGTTGAGCGATATCAAAGGTGCCGGTGTGTTTGAATAACAGTAAAATAGCGGCTAAGAAGCCGAAGTCGCCCAGACGGGTAACGATAAAAGCCTTTTTGGCGGCATTGGCTGCCGAAGGCCGGTGAAACCAGAAGCCGATAAGCAGATAAGAGCATAAGCCGACCAGCTCCCAGAAGGCAAATACCTGGAGCAGGTTATCAGCCAGCACTAAGCCCAGCATTGAAGCCGTAAATAGCGACATCCAGGCGTAGTAGCGGTGATAACCGGGGTCTCCTTTCATATAGCCCTGGGAGTAAATCTGTACCATCAGGCTGACTGTAGAGACTACCACCAGCATTACCGCCGTGAGCGAGTCTACCATCAGCCCCAGGCTAATATTAAGGTCGCCGATAACTACCCAGCTTATATTCGGTACGGCTATCTCGTGGTTGGATGCCGCCAGCACGGCTGTCAGTGTCCGGAGAGACAGGACTAATGAGCCGATGATGGCGGCAATGGTAAGATAGCCGGCGACTTTCGATTCCGGCTTGACGAAGGGTCTGACCAGAAACGATATTATCAGGAAAGAGAAAACCGGCAGCAGAAAAATAAGCCAGATTAATTGATACGGCATTACAGTTTCCTCAATATTTCGTCGATAACATGTTTTTTGTCTTCCGGCACCAGGATACGGTATTCAGCCAACTCCTGCCCCATGGGTGCGCCGTCCGCCGGCAAGAGATGGGTCGGTATTCCCTCCCCCTCGAAGAGTTCCTTCCACATCTCGGCGGTCATCAGGTTCTGTGCTTTTTTAATCTCTACCCACATTTTATTTTGTTCTACCTCATACTCTGGGGTCACGCCCTACCCAGATTGCTTCGCCTTCCGACTTTCGTCGGAATGGTCTCGCAATGACAAGAAGACATTTATTACCCCTTCAATAAATCGATATCGGTGCTTTCGATTGTTTCACGGTTGCGGTAGATAGCCATTACTATCGCCAGTCCAACGGCGGCTTCAGCGGCGGCGACCACCAGGACGAATATGGTGAAGACCTGGCCGGTCAGTTGTTCCGGGACGATATACCGCGAGAAAGCCACCATGGCGATGTTGACGGCATTAAGCATAATTTCAATGGACATCAGGATAACGATGGCATTGCGTTTCGCCAGCGCGCCATAAAGCCCGATGCTAAATAGAATGGCGGACAGTATCAGGTAATGCTCTAAACCTATATTATTCATCGTTCTCACTCTCTGTATCCCCCTCTCCTTTAGAGGAGAGGGGGAGTGGGTTTTATGAGAGAGGCTTCGCCTCTCCCTTATATTACTTTACTTCTCCCTCACTAAAACGATAGCTCCCAGGATAGCCGCCAGCAAAAGGGCAGCGGCAATCTCTACCGGCAGGATGAAGCCGCCTTGACCGAAAAGCCTGTCAGCCAGAGTAGCGGTAGTCGGCGCCAGGGGTGCCGTTGCGGATATTTGCCAGGGGGTATTAATCATGGCATAACCCAAAACCACCAGCAGCAGGACTGCCACGATAAAAGCGGGAATTCGCAATCTATTGGACGGACTGCCCTGCTGTAGTTCTCTCGTTAGCATGATAGCCAGGATAATCAGCACCGATATGCCACCGACATAAATTAGAATCTGCACCGCGGCCAGGAAGTCGGCGCTGAGGGTAATATAGATTCCAGCCACTGTCATGAAGCACAGTACCAGGGCCAGAGCAGCGCGGAAAACATTGCGCTGCCAGACTACGGTCAGAGCGGC
>JACPSA010000121.1 GCA_016193545.1 Chloroflexota bacterium | reverse complement strand
CCGCTCAGTGTAAACTCCGCGACGAAGCAATCCGTTCTGTCATTCCCGCGCAGGCGGGAATCCTTTGGTGGGGAGAGGGAGACCTGGATTCTGGCGAAAGCCAGAATGACGATACCAACCACCTGTGGCGAGGGCCGGTGGCGAGCCAAAACCGAATAGTACCTTGGCAATCGCTCTCTCTCATCTGCCTATCCTTTTTGTTCTCGTGGCGTTATAGTATATAAAGGTCGTTTGGTAACCTATCCCCCTGCCCCTTCCCTTACTAAGGGAAGGGGGGTGTTAAAAGTAAGAGAGGGGCTTCGCCCCTCTCTAAAATCTCTTCCCCCGCTCCTTGTTTAGTAATGTATAGGAGTTTGGCTAACAAGCAGGAGGTTCTGATGAAAAAGTTAATGATGATAATAACGCTGTTACTGGTGGTGGGTTTGCTGGTATCTGTTTCTTGCGCCAGAACCCCCTCGGAATCGAAAGACCTGGGTGGGGGAGCGGTAGTAATGCCGGCACCAATGCCACCAACCCCATCGATAGTACCAGGAGTACCGGGACGGGATGTGGTAGGGGGTTCGTCCGGGGGTTTAACATCAGTAACACAGGAACGGATGATAGTCCGCAACGGGGATATGTCATTGGTGGTCAATGATGTGGTCGAGGCGCGGGATGAGATATCTTTACTGGCGATGAGGCTGGATGGTTATGTGGTATCGTCCTTTATTTATGGTGAGGGGAGGGAGATGAGGGGCAGCATTTCAATCCGGGTGCCTGATAACAAGTTTGACCAAGCGCTGATGGAACTGAGGACGCTGGCGGTAAGGGTGAATTCGGATAGTACCAACAGCCAGGATGTTACCGAGCAATATGTCGACCTGGCAGCGCGGCTGAAAAATGCCGAGGCAACCGAGCAGCAATATCTGGCGCTAATGAACCGGGCTACTGATGTGGAGGATATGCTCCGGATTCAGGATAGTCTATCCCGGGTGCGGCAGGATATAGAGCAGATTAAGGGCCAGATGCAGTATCTGGAGCGGACTTCAGCAATGAGTCTGATAACAGTTCAATTGCAGCCCTCGGCGACGGCTAAGCCGCTGGTACCGGTGGAGTGGAGCGCTGCCGAAACATTAAAGTCAGCTATCCGCGGCTTTGTTTCCTTCGGGCAATGGCTGGTGGATATCGTCATCTGGGTCTTGATTCTACTCCCCGTTTGGGGAACAGTCGTTGGTATTGTCTACTGGTACTGGCATCGTCGCCACAGGCAGAAAGTTCAGTGATTCTATACGGCAGGCGGGGTATGTCGGGACTGGCTACTCGTAGTTACTGTGAGCAACGGCGCAGGCAATAGAGGCTAGAAGCCAGATTGCGCCTATCACCAACCAGAACATGGCGGTGAACTCCGGGCCGAGCAGCGGGATGGCTCCGGTAGCGGTCACGATACCCATGATGGCGCATAACCCACCGATAATCCCAAAAATCCAGGCTAATGTTGCCATGATAGACCTCCCTTCTTATTTCTCATCAGTCTAAGCCGTTTTCCCGGCGCCGGTTCTGTTGCTTAAGGAATCTTTCGATATCTTCGAAGAATATCTGTCTATCCTCCGGCGGAATTTCCAGGCCGATGCCTTTCTCCAGTTTACCGATATGCTGGTCAAGGATTGAGTTCTGCCGCCTGAGATAACTGACGAGCTCGTCTATCTGCTTATTAGTCTGCTGGACTTCGGCTTCGATATCGCTAAAGTCAATCGCTATACCCAATATTCTGGTTAATAATCTGAGAACAGTCTCACAGACTCGGGGGTTGGCTATGTCACCGATATAGCTGGGCACCTGTCCCCAGAGACTGATGCCTTCTATATTCCTGTCTTTGGCAAGTCCTATTATTAGACCGTTGATGCTGGACGGGCCATGATAGCTCATGCCTAATTCTACATCATAAGGAGACAGGAGCTTTTTTAATCGTGGTTCATTGATTATTGCCGATACTTTTGGCGTTTCAGTGTGAGTAGTATTGGCCGGCAACCCGCCTGCCGTGTAGATTCGGGAGACATTAAAAAGCTCGGCTACATCTAATAGCAGGTTGGCAAACTCATAGTGGTGGATGGCAGGAGGTCGGCTGCCCATAATTATCAAATCACCCGCTGTCTTTTTGTTTTTCCAGTAGTGAAAGCTATAGCGGGGGTACTCGATTTCTTCTAACACGCTTTTTTCGATGGTTACGTGAGGCAGTAGGGAGAAGTCGTATGGTTCGATTTCAGCAAATTCCTCCGCTTCCAGTTTATCAATCAGGTAATCGACGACACTGGTGCCAACCAGACCGGCATCGGTCCAGCCAACGATAAGGCGGGGATTTCTGAGTCGGGGTCGTTTATAAATTATCAGCGGTGAATCCATTTTCCACCTTTTGACCTTGTTTCAGGTGAAACCGGGTCGGGTATACTTCAGCTTTATTTTAATCCTAAACTGCTATATAATCAATATTCATTAGATGTTTTACTAACCTATCCTCCTAACCCCCTTCCCTTTACTAGGGAAGGGGGAGTAAAAGTAGGAGAGGGGGGCGAAGCCCCCCTCTCCTACAAACTCTTCCCCCTCTCCAAGAATGGAGAGGGGGTCAAGGGGGTGAGGTTGATAAGCAATCCCATTAGATAGTTGAGTTAAGAGAAATGGTAGAGGATTCCTTTGAGATAAGGCTGTTTTGTCAGGAGATTTACATAAAGTTATGTCCAGTCTGGAACAAGATGTCGGCAATCTACTGCGCCAGAAAGGGTTGACTCTGGGGCTGGTTGAATCGGCTACCGGGGGTCTGATATCCCATCTGATAACCAATGTCCCGGGTAGCTCCGACTACTATAAAGGGTCAGTGACGGCTTATAGCAATGAGGTCAAGATTAAGGTGGTAGGGGTAAAGCAGGAAACTATCAAGAAATATGGTGCCGTCAGTACCCAGGTGGTTGAAGAAATGGCCGAGGGCGGTAAGAGAATTCTAGCCGCCGATATCTGTTTGGCTGATACCGGTATTGCCGGACCGGGCGGGGCGACCACGCGCAAGCCACTGGGGTTATTCTGTATCGGGTTGTCACACGCGGGCGGCACTTATAGCCGGAAACACCATTTCCAGGGTAGCCGGGAGCAAAATAAGCGCTCTGCCGCTGAGGCTGCTTTAGGCTGGTTAAAAGATTACCTGGTGAGTTTGACTTGATTGAGGTG
>JACPSA010000008.1 GCA_016193545.1 Chloroflexota bacterium | reverse complement strand
CAGTACCGCTATGGGCCGACACTGGATACTGTCGACCTGAACAAGTTAATCATGCGGGAAGCGGTGGTACTGGATGTGCCGGCGGGAGCAGAGCAGCATGTTGAAGCCGACAAACTGGAAGCGGCCTTCAATAAAGCGCCGGTAAAGAAGGGAGACGCGCTGCTGGTTCGTACCGGTTGGGGAGATAACGAGAGATATTTGAAGATGGGGCATGAATATTCGACGAAGGGGCCCCACTATTCAGCGGCGGCAGCGGACAAGCTGATGGAGCTACTGGCCAAGAACAGTAGCGATATGTGGCTGTATGACAACTGTGATATGGGTGGCACTGACAAGAAGACGGGCAAATTCTATGGGTTCACCATCCGTGCCGGGCTGATTGCCATCGGGGGGATTGTCAATGCTGGAGCTATCACCAAGCCGAGGGTGAAGCTAATAATACTACCATTAAAGGCGGCCGGCTGCCACATGGCGCCCTGCCAGGCGATAGCTGTTGAAGAGTAGCTGATGATGGTCTCTTCAGAAACAGCCAGTGAACATGGTGGCTGAGCAATCTTAGCCTGATAAGTCGGCTGCTATCTTAGAAAAGTGGGCTATTTACTAAAAGAAGGAGGGAGCAAGATGAAGATAATTGACCTAACCGCACCTCTTTATGAGGGGCAACCTTTCCAGCATGGCCATATGGGTTTTCGGGCTCACCCCATCTGGCCGGAGCCATTCAAGGCGACGGAGACCAGGTCATATGACCCGGATGGTTCAAGATTTCATGTCTATACCATCTTTTGTGAGCCGGGCACCAGACTTATCCTGGCCGGTTTCCGGAAGGACTATAAGGATGGGCCAACACTGGATACTATCGACCTGAAGAAGATAGTCTTTCGGGATGCCGTCGTCATTGACATACCCAAAGGAGATGCCATCCTAACTCGTACCGGCTGGGGGGATAACGAGCGGTATTTTAAGATGGGGCATCTCTATCGGGAGAATGGTCCCCATTTCAATGTCGCCAGTGGCAATAAGTTGATGGAGCTCATGGAGAAGAATGGTAGTGACATGTACACCTATGATATGTGCGATATGTCCGGCTTGGACAAAAAGACATTGACGCGCGGCGGGTTTACCATCCGCGCCGGAATGATAGCTCTTGGAGGGCTGGTCAACTGTAATGCTATCACCAAGCCGCGCGTGAAGCTGATAGCTCTGCCGCTTAAAGCCAAGGGTGGACGCATGGCACCCTGTTCGGTGGTGGCTATTGAAGAATAGCCGCTGTTGCTGAAGCAGTAAAAAATAAATAGCAGGTTCTGTCCTGCATAAGTGTGAATTAAGGCGGGGGTTACTCCAGTTCATGACGATAGCCCGTTGGAGCAATATAGTTATGAGGTCGAGTAACCCCCGCTGAGTTTATCAGGTCTGCTTGGCTGAACCAGTTCTATAGCGGCGATGCCGCTCTGATGAGAGAGGCGGACCGGTATTTTGAAAAGAGTCCAGAGAATGCGCTATATTATATGTAGATACCTGTTGTTGCTCGTCCTTTGGGAAGTTTGGTATAATTAGTCGTTATGCCTGTTTCTTACTCATCAGCAACGAAAATTGGTGATGGGTTGTTAGCGAGCCTTTCTGGCAGGGATAAGATAAATACTTGTTCCGAGTTGTAATTAAGGAGGGTAAATGGAAAGAAGAGGTGCGGCTACGGCTGTAGAGGTTAAAGCCTCTAAGGAGTTATTCAAGGAGATTATCAACGCCGGGTTGTGTTCCTTATGTGGCGGCTGTAGCGGTAGTTGTCCTTATCTGGTGTCTTACAAGGGCAGGGTGATACTTATGGATAATTGTAACTTAGCCGATGGGCAATGTCATGAGTATTGTTGGCGGACCTACTCTGATTTGGACGCTCTCAACCAGAAGGTTTTTGGTGTGCCCTATGGTGAAAGCGAAATGGGTGTTTTCAAGGAAGTTTTCCTGGCCCGTTCCAAAGACCCTGACATTCGCCGGAGGTCACAGGATGGGGGAACGGTAACCACCTTGCTGACAGTAGCTCTGGCTGAGAAAATGATTGATGCCGTAGTCGAGACAAAATTAGATGCCGATAAAAGACCGCACGGTTTTCTAGCTCGGAGCAAGAAGGAAATACTGGAGTGTGCCGGTGCCAGTTATGAACCCAGCCCGGTACTGGAGACCCTCAATCACCTTCCCAAGGATAGCACTGACAAATTGGGCTTCGTCGGTGTACCCTGTCAGGTGTCTTGCTTGCGGAAAATGCAGCTAAACCCACCCAGAAACAGGGTAAATGTCGATAATGTAAAGCTCGTGATTGGTCTGTTTTGCGGCTGGACGCTGGCTCAAGGATTTCATGAATTCATGAAAGAACACTTTGACCTGTCGAATGCTATTAAATTTGATGTACCCCATAGCCCGTTTCATACCTATGACGTGTATACTGAATCAGGGAAACAATCGGTAGAATTGGAGGATATCAGGTCATACATCAATACGGCCTGTAGTTATTGCTTTGATATGACCGCTGAGTTTGCGGATATCTCGGTGGGTTCGGGACGTACCGCTTTTAAAGGCTGGAACACGGTTGTTGTCCGCAATAAGACCGGGGCTAAGCTCGTGGAGAAAGCCAAGGCAAAAGGCGCGCTGGAGACTCAGGCCATACCTGAGGAGAGTATTACTAACCTGAAGCGGGCATCACTGGGTAAGAAAAAGAGAACTCTGGAGAACCTTATTGCCCTGAGTGGTAGTAAGAAGGACCTGGGCTATCTGGATGTGTCGCAGGATTTTATTACTAGGTTCTTGTCCTAGTAGAGATAGTAAACTAAGGAGGAAACGGAAATGCCAGATATTGATGTAAATGCTCCAGGCACTACTGTGCTCTGGATGGGCAATGAAGGGATTGCCCGTGGGGCTCTGGAGGCGGGGGTAGGATTTGCTTCCGCCTATCCCGGAACACCATCCTCAGAGATTCTCCCGGCTATTGCTGAGGTTGCCAAGCGGATGGGTATTTACGCTGAATGGGCGGTCAATGAGATGGTAGCTATGGAATCGGCTACGGCGGCTTCTCTCGCCGGTATTCGCTCCATAGCCATAATGAAACAGAATGGGGTGAATGTTGTTTCTGACTTCCTGGCGAATTTGGTCATGAGAGGAATCGGCAAAGGGCTAGTCTTGATATGTGCCGATGACCCGGGCCCGCATAACAGCTCCAATGAGCAGGACACTCGTCCGGTAGCTAAGTGGCTGGATATCCCGCTACTCGAGCCGGGCGATTTCCAGGAAGCCAAGGACATGACCAAATGGCTCTTCGACCTTGCCGAAGAGATAAACACAATATGTATGCTGCGGACTGTCGGTAAGATTGCTCACACGCGGGGCAATATCAAGCTGGGTGAGCTACCGGTAGTTGAACATAAGGCGCATTTTGCCGCTAGCTATGGTTTCAGAGGGGCGGGTCCGCATGCCGAGTTGCATAAGAAACTGGCGAAAGCGCAGGAAAAGTTCGAATCCTCGCCGTTTAATCTGTATATCGGTCCTGACAAAGCAGAGCTGCTGATTATCGCCTGCGGCGCTTCTTGGCTTTATTCTCAGGAAGCAGTCAGGTTGATGAATCTGCAAGATAAGGTTGGTCTCTTAAAGATGGGTACCATCTACCCGTTACCGGAAAAATTCATGGAGAAACACCTGAAAAAGGCGTCTAAGGTCCTTTTTGTTGAGGAAGTACATCCCTTTGTGGAGCAGGGTGTGATGGAACTCGTCGGTACTCTGCCACCCAGCGGCCCGCATCCTGTTTTTTACGGCAAGCGCTCCGGACATATACCAGCTTATGGAGACCTTGACCCGAGCGTAGTCATTAAGGCGATAAACAGTATCATGGGGCTCAATTATCAGACTCGGGATGCCGAGTATGATAAGAAGGTCAAGGCGCTGGCGCAAAGCTATGTGACCGCGCGCAGTGGCACTTTATGTCCCGGCTGCCCGCACAAAGCCAGCCATTGGGCAATACATCGAGCACTCCAGCTGACAGGACACGAGGGTTTCGGTACCAGCGATATCGGTTGTTATGGAGGCGGAGGCGTTGGCAGTTTTGGTATTACTAAGACCCACTTCTGTATGGGGGGTGGCATCGGAGTGGCCAATGGTTTTGGGAAACTGGGACGGTTCGGCTTCGACCAGCCGGTGGTTGCCTTCTGCGGCGATTCTACCTTCTACCATGCCGCTATCCCGGGCTTGATTGATGCTGTCTACAATGGTTCCAATGTTCTCATGGTTATCTTTGATAATAGTGCCACTTCGATGACCGGTTTCCAGCCGCATCCCGGAACAGGCAGAAATGCTATGGGTGAGCCGGCGGCAACGGTAAGCATCGAGGCTGTCTGCAAAGCAATCGGAGCACAGGTTGTGATTTGTGACCCATTTGAACTGAAAAAGACTACGGATACACTGGTGGATATGATTGAGAACAAGACTGGTGTTAGAGTAGTTATCATGGATCGTGAGTGTGAGCTGATAAGGGCCAGGCGGGAGGAACCTCCCTACAGGGTATACGTCGACCCGGAGAAGTGTCTCGGCGAGGATTGTGGTTGTGACATGTTCTGCAACCGGGTGTTCCTCTGCACCGGATTGACATGGAACCGGCAGACGGGTAAGGCTGAAATTGACGACGTCATTTGTGCCGGCTGCGGGGTATGTGTCGATGTCTGTCCCCACGGAGCTATCATCAAGGAACCTTACACGGCAAAGGGTAAGGAGAAAGTTGCGGTAAAGGGTAAAGAGAAACTTAAGGAAGTAGCTGCAAGATGAAAAAATTGAAGAAAGACCCGCTTAACCTTATTATTATCGGTGTTGCTGGCCAGGGTAATGTGGTGATATCTATGCTTACCTGTAACGCACTGCTGCGGGAGGGTTACCTGGTGACCTTCGGACAGACCTATGGCGCCAACCAGCGGGGCGGCCCGGTGATGAATTACGTCAGGGTCTCCCAGGAAATCCAGTGCAGTCCGCTTCTTCCCGATGGGACGGCCGATGTTATTCTGGCACTGGAGCCGGTGGAAGCACTGAGGATGCTGGCAAAATATGGTAATCCGAATGTTACCACCATTGTTAACCCCAGACCGATAATATCGATTGACGCTGCTAGAGGTGACAGCCCCTATCCTGACCTGGATACGCTTACCCAAGCTATCAAGGACCTGTCAGCTAAAACTTGGTTAATCAATGCTACCGAGGAAGCGCAGAAACTGGGGAATCCCATTGTCGCCAATGTGATTCTGGCGGGGGCCCTTATTGGTTCCGGTATCTTGCCGTTGGACAAGAAAGCGATGGAGACAGAGCTACGGGAGCGTTTCCCCAGGGCGATTGACCTCAATATGAGGGCTTTCAACAGGGGCATTGAGCTGGTATCTGCCTAGCAGGCTGGTCGCTGTGTTCCGTTGCTGCTGAAAGAAGGCAGACAAATAGCTGCATTCTCCTTACCTGATTTGACGTGCGGGTTAGAGATACGGTAAGATTCCAAAAGTAGAAGACAAAAGTCTGACTGGAGCTTCAGGCAAACTAAAGTTATAGCTGGGAGTCAGGTTGAGTACCTTTGAACCGAAGATTTTAGGTTTTTGTTGTAACTGGTGTTCCTACGCGGCAGCCGACCTGGCCGGAGTTTCGCGGGTTCAGTATGCCCACAATATAGTCATCGTCAGAGTGATGTGCTCCGGTAGGGTAGACCCTAAATTCGTCATGGCCGGATTTCTGAGCGGTGCCGACGGGGTACTGATTCTCGGTTGTCACCTGGGGGACTGCCATTATACCACCGGTAACTTCGAGGCGATGAACGCAGTTGTTGAAACCAAGAAGCTACTGGATTATGTCGGCCTCAACCCCGGCAGGTTGATGCTGGACTGGGTGTCCGCGGCGGAAGGTGGGCGTTTTGCCGAGTTGGTGACCGGCTTTACTGACCAGGTGAGAAAACTGGGGCCGCTCGGGTCGGTGGAGGGGAAGGATATAGATGAGCTGAAGTTTGAGCTAAGGGCAGCTAAAATGGCTGCGGAGAGCGAGAAGCTAAGGGGGGTGGCGGGGAAGCAAACCGAATTTACCACTAAGGGTAATAAATACGGGGAAGTCTTCACCCGGCACGAAATGGACCGGGTGCTGGAAGGCATTATCGCCGAAGAAGTACCGATGAGTAAAATCCTGCTGCTAACGCAGGAAAAACCTCTCTCAGTTAAGGAAATCGCCAACAGGATAGGGCTTAACCCGCCCCGGGTATTGAAATACGTGTCGGCATTAAGACATAAGGGGTTACTGGCTCTGGATAGCATTGAAAAAACTTCGCCATTATATGTTGCTCAGACTCAGGGGAGTCCGGAATGACGGATGGGAAATCGGTAATAATCATCGGTGGTGGGGCAGCCGGGGTACAGGCAGCTTTAGAACAGGCTAAGGCAGGCAAGAAGGTCTATCTGGTAGGCAGGCAGCCTAGTCTGGCTAGTGAAAGGATATTACCTGATGGAGATCTGAAGGCGGATAATCCGTTTTCAACTGCCGACCTGGAGGCTCTGAGACAAAACGGTAACATCGAAGTAATTACCAATGCCGAAGTGAAGGCGGTCTCGGCCAGAGACGGCCAGTTTAAGCTTAAGGTCAAGGCTAAAGCTTCACGGGTCACCGATGAGCAGTGTGACAACATCCAGGATACCATCAGGATATGCCCGGTAAATCTGAAGGATGATACCAATGCCGGCTTGTCTTTACGTACGGCGATAGATTACTCCAGCCCGGAAACGGGCGTCTATAACATTGTCAAAGAAGACATGCCTATCTGTCAGCAGACCTGTCCGGTACATCTGGATATACGGGGCTATGTCGGCCTGATTGCCGATGGGAAATTCGAGGAATCACTGGCTCTAATCAGGCAACGCCTGCCCTTCCCTGGAATCTGCGGGCGTATCTGCACCCATCCCTGTGAACTGGCCTGTAACCGGGGAGTTCAGGATGAGCCGATTGCCATCCGGTCATTGCGGCGCTTCGTTACCGACCTTGAAATCACAAAGGGGAAGAAACCCAGAGTGGTTGCCCCTGCTACCCGTAAGGAAAGAGTAGCCGTTATCGGCGCCGGCCCTGCCGGGCTGACCTGCGCTCATGACCTCGCCTTACTGGGTTATCAGGTTACCGTATTTGAAGCCTTACCGGTGGTCGGAGGGATGCTGCATGTTGGCGTTCCTGAATATCGACTACCCAGGGACATCATAAAAAGAGAGGTCGATGCCATACGAGACCTCGGCGTGGAAATTAAGACTAATACTCCTGTCGGCAAAGATTTGACTATAGATAAGCTTTTCGGGCAGGGTTTTAAGACGGTATTTGTGGCTGTCGGCGCTCACCGCAGTCAGAAATTAGGTGTGCCCGGGGAAGATGCTCCTGGCGTGACCCCTGGCGTCGACTTCTTACGTGCTTTGAACCTGGGCCAGAAGCCCAAGGTGGGCGACAAAGTGGCGGTCATCGGCGGCGGTAACGTCGCTATCGATGCCGCCCGGTCGGCACTGCGGGTGGGGGCCAAGAAAGTGTTTATCCTCTACCGGCGGACGAGACAGGAGATGCCGGCTACAAGAGAAGAGATTGAGGCGGCTGAGGAAGAGGGAATCGAGCTTCAGTACCTGGTGGCGCCGGTTGAGGTCGTTGCCAGCAATGGTAAAGTCAGCGCTCTCAGGTGCAATCGTATGGAATTAGGGGAGCCGGATGCCTCGGGGAGGAGACGCCCCATGCCAATCAAGGGCTCCGAGTTCGATATTGAACTGGATACCATCATACCGGCTATCGGTCAGGCTATCGACCTTTCTTTTAATGCCGGTAGCAGCGGCATCGAGACGGTCAGAGGAAATGCCTTACAGGTTGACCTGGAGACTCTGGCGACGACGCGGGCCGGTGTATTTGCCGGCGGCGATGCCGTGACTGGGCCAGCTACTGCCATCGAGGCGATTGCGGCCGGTCACCGTGCGGCAAATTCTATCGTCAAGTATCTAGGCGGAGCGTAAAGCGATTATGGCAGAGCGAACAGGCAGATACCTTATTGAGTTTGAAGATATCCCCTCGAAACGCCAGAAAATGCCGGAATTGCCAGCTAAGGAAAGGGCGAGTAACTTCAGCGAGGTTGAGCTTGATTTTAGTCAGGAACAGGCAATGGCCGAGGCGGTTCGTTGCCTTAGCTGCCGTCGCTGTATTGGCTGTGGTTTATGCTTTGCGGTCTGCCATGAGAAAGGGATCGATTTTGCCCAGGCGGATAGGGATATCGAGCTTGAAGCTGGCTCAATAATAATCGTCCCCGGTGAAGAGAGGATTCCTGCTCATATCGATGACAGGTTTGGCTACAAGAAATATGTTAATGTTGTCACCTTCCCTGAATTTGAACGGATTCTCAGTGACACCGGGCCCTATGCCGGCCTGATACTCCGTCCCTATGACGGCGAGATACCAGCCAAAATTGCTTTCATTCCGGTTAATGCTGAATCAGATGCTAATGTTCTCTCCTCTGCCAGTAAGGCAGCGCTGGCTGCCCACAAAAAGATTCCGGGACTGGAGACCCACCTATTCTTTTCCGGTGCTGAAGCTGGTCAGGGTGAACTCAGCAAGAATCTGGGCAAAAAAGCCAAGATAGGTGTTGGCAGCGGGGAAGTAGTAGCCATCAGTGAGAATAAGGATACCAGAGACTTGATTGTAGAAACTACTGAAAACGGCAAGACCAAGAAGGAAGAGTTTCAACTGGTGGTCTTGCTGACATCCTATGAACTTCCCGAAGATATCAAGGAACTGGCCGAAAAACTGGGTGTAGATTTGCCCGGTTACCGTTTCCAGGACAGCGCGGATACTGCACTTATGAAAACCTCAAAAGAAGGCCTTTTCTTCGCCGGTCTTACCTTCACAGCGTAAACCGGCTTTGTATCGCTAGCCACCCCACCCTGAGATTCTTCGTCGTCCTTCCATGAATGTAAGGACTTCTCCAGAATGACATTTGGTACAAGACAGCGGAAACAGGAAAGGCAGGCTTTCGCCTGCCTCTTTGTTTCTCCTCAGTTTAACGTTGTTGCCTGTCCGTACTATTAGACGGGTTGCAGTTCTTTACCGACCGGCGCGCTAAATGCGGTATCAATCTGGGTGAAGATTTGTTCATCCTTGAAATGTTTGAGGGAGATGGCTCCGGTAGGGCATTTGACATTACAGATACCGCAAGCTTTGCAGACGACGGGAATGACATTGGCTTTTAAGCCTTCGGCGGTCTCTTTCATCGTTATTGCCTTGAACGGACAGACCGACTCGCAGATAGCACAGCCGATGCATTCCTTCTCATCGACTTCACAGACCGCACCCGAAGATACCATCGTATCTTTAGAGAGAACGGTGGCGGCCCGCCCGGCGGCAGCGTAAGCCTGACTGATTGTTTCCGGTAGATACTTGGGATAGTGGGCGAGACCGCAAATGAAAATTCCATCTACGGTGAAATCGACCGGTCTCAGTTTGACATGAGCTTCCAGGAAAAAGCCGTCCTGGTTCACAGGGACCTTGAAAAGCTGGGATATTTCTTTATTGTTTTCTTTGGTCGGAATAACCGCCGCAGCTAAAGCCAGTATATCGCTATTGAGCGCTACTTTTTGGCCTAGAATCGGGTCGGTGACGGTCACCCTTAAGGCAGGCTTGCCATTAATTTCAACTGTTTCTACCTGGGGCTTATCTTCCGCTTCATATAGAATAAAGTTCACACCTTTATCTGAGGCTTCCCGGTAGTAATCCTCTTTGAATCCGTAGGTTCTCATATCCCGGTAGAGGATATAGATATCCATGTCGGGCTTCTTCTCCTTCAGTTTTAGGGCGCACTTTACTGCCTGGCCGCAGCATATCCGGCTACAATAGGGTCTGTCTTCCTGTCGGCAGCCGACGCACTGAATCATCACCAGGCTCTGTGCGTCAAGTATCTTGGTATCGCCTTTAGCGATTAGCTCTTCTAGCTCAAGGAGGGTCACTACCTGCTCGCTCTTGCCATAGAGGTATTCCGTCGGTTTGTACTCCTGACTGCCAGTAGCGATGATGACCACTCCGTGCTCTATTTCATCGACCTTCTCCTCGGTCATTATCTTGGTGACAAAATTGCCCACATAGCCTGAGCTTCCGATGATAGTTGCCTTGGTTATCACCTGAATAAGGGGGTGGTTCTTAACGCGCTGGATAAGATTGTCTCGGTAAGCGTCAACATCCATCCCGTCAAGGGTAAAATGTATTCTGCGTGCTACTCCACCCAGCTCCGCTTCTTTTTCGACCAGGTAGACCTCGAATCCCTGCTCAGCCAGGCTCAGGGCACTAACCATCCCGGCCACGCCTCCACCCACCACCAGTCCCCTCTTGTTGACTGGCACCTCAAACTCTTCCAGAGGCCGTTGACTTAGAGCTCTAGCCACCGCCACACGAGTTATATCCTTGGCTTTCTGGGTGGCTTTCTCTTTTTCCCGGGCATGGACCCAGGAGCAGTGTTCCCTGATATTAGCCATAACAAAGAGATATTTATTGATGCCGCCTTCTCGGAGTGTGTCCTGAAATATCGGCTCGTGGGTTCTGGGGGTACAGGCGCTGACGATAACCCGGTTCAGCCCCTTTTCTCTGATTGTCTCCGATATCTTCTGGGCAGTATCCGAGGAGCAGGTATAAAGGTCTTCTTGAACATAAACCACATTACCCAGTTCTTTGGCGTATTCTACCAGGGCTGGTACATCAACCACGCTGCCGATGTTGGTGCCGCAGTGACAGGCAAAGACGCCTACCCTGGGCTCTTCTCCTGAGACATCCCTCTCTGCGGGATATACCCTTTCTCGCGCCAGTTCCCCACGCCGCCCAGCCAGCAGTTGGCCGCAGAGAGCTGCGGCACCACTACCGCTCATTACTGACTCGGGGATATCCATGGGGCCCTGGAAAGCGCCGCTGGCATAAATTCCGGGACGGTTTGTCTCCATGGGGCTAAGCCCGCCGGTATTGCAGAATCGGTGCTGGTTAAGTTCGATAGAAAGTTTGTTGGCCAGTTTCTCGGCGCTTGGCGAAGCGGCTAACCCGACAGATAAGACCACCAGGTCAAATTCCTCCTCCTTTACCCCGTCGTCGGTGGAGTATTTGATGGTTACATTCTTGCTTCCCGGAACTTCTCTGCCTATAGTTACATAGCTCCTGATATAGCGGACCCCGGGCATAGCTGCCGCCCGGTTATAGTACCGCTCAAAATCCTTACCGTAAGCCCGGATATCATTGTGGAATACCGTGGTCTCAACATTACTATCATGGTCTTTGGCTAAAATCACCTGCTTGGTGGTATACATGCAGCAGACGGCGGAGCAGTAGCTGTTGCCCCCCGGCGTGACCTGGCGGGAGCCAACGCACTGAATCCAGGCTATTTTCTTCGGGTGCTTCCTGTCGGAAGGTCGTATCATTTCACCCCCGAAAGGTCCCGAGGCGCAGATTATCCGTTCGAATTCCAGGCTGGTGACTACGTTGGCCATCTTGCCGTAGCCGTAGTCCGTTCTCGGTTTGGGGTCGAATGGCTGGTAACCCGGAGACAGAATTATCGCCCCCACATTAGCCTCTATTTTCTCTTCTTTGGCATAAAGGTTGATGGCATTATGCTTACAAATCGGTACGCAGGATTTGCACTTACCCTGGAAGAAAAGGCAGGTAACTTCGTCGATAGTGGAGATATTGGGTACGGATTGGCCGAAGGGAATATAGAGCGATTTATGAGTGGCCAGTCCCGCATTAAAATCATCCCTGGTTTTTATCGGACAGTAGTGGTGACATTCACGGCAACCGATACATAACTCCTCGTCAATGTATCTGGCCTTCTTCTTTAAAGTTACCGTGAAGTTACCGGCTTCCCCCTCTACCTTGTCAACCTCGGTGTAGGCGAGAATTTCGATGTTGGGATGTCGGTCACACTCGACGAATTTGGGGGAGAGGATACACATCGAGCAGTCGTTGGTGGGGAATGTCTTATCAAGCTGGGCCATCTTGCCGCCGAGGACAGGGGTTTCCTCAACCAGGAAAACCCTGAAGCCGGTATTAGCCAGGTCCAGAGAAGCCTGGATGCCGCTAACACCACCACCGACCACCATAACATCACCGCGGTTACCCGTGGCGGGGAGTTTCTTTCTTCTGCTACCCTGTTGTGTTGTCATTTACTTAATACCTCCAGTCTTCACTGTGCTTAAAGCGCTTCCTGGATAATTTCGGTGAGGTCTTTAATCTCAATAGCATCGCTCTTATTTGAGGTTAATGCGCTATCTTCAAACATAATCATGCAGTAGGGGCAGGCAGATGCTATTGTGCTGGCTCCTGCCTCAAGCGCCTGTTGTACTCTGATGTCGGAGAACCTTTCTGTCTTCTTAGTTTCCTCCCAGACTCTGGCTCCGCCGCCGCCACAGCACAGGCTGTCCTCACGGGTATTAATCATCTCAACCAGTTTCAGTCCGGGTATGCTCTGCAGTAGCTGGCGCGGCTCATCGTAGATATTGTTGTGTCGCCCCAGATAGCAGGAATCATGGTAGGTAACCTTTTTGTTCAATTCCTTGGTGAACTTCAGCTTGCCTTCTTTAACCAATTCCGCTAAATATTGCGCCAGATGCATCACTTCAAAATTGCCGTTTGACTTGGGGTACTCATTCTTGAAGGTGTGATAGCAATGCGGCGAGGTGGTAATAATCCGGGTAACACCGGCGGCATTGAAAGCCTTAACATTACTTTCCACCAAGCTCTGGAACAGGCCCTCATTGCCGGCTTTGCGGATACTCTCACCACAGCAGGACTGTTCATTACCCAGTATGCCGAAATCCACCCCGGCTTTTTGCAGAATATTGGCGGTAGCTTTAGCTACCCGTTGACCCCGCGCGTCGTAAGCCTGGTAGCAACAGGGGAAGTACAATACCTCGGTCCCTTTGGTATGAATTTTTACGTCCAGGTCTTTTGCCCAGTCTGTCCTCTTCTCGCGTGCTTCGCCCAGCGGATTGCCGACGCCGGAGACGTTTTTGACCGCGACACTGAGAGCGTCAGGCACCTTGCCGGCGCCCACCTCGGACATGACCCTGCGTAAGGCTCGCCAGACATCGATTATTTCTACTCCCCGAGGACAGCGCACCACGCACGCTTTACAGGTGGCGCACAGCCACAGGTCTTCATTTTCGAAATCAACCAGGCCCAGCTGTGTCTGGTGCATGATGCGGCGAATAAGGAAGTTCCTGACCCGGTTCCAGGGGCAGGCGGTATTGCACATGCCGCATTGATAGCACAGCTTGAACAGGTCGGTGCCATTCTCTTTGACGATATCGATGACGTCTTTTTCCGGGGTTAATGTTTGCATTTCTTTCTGTCCTCCCTATCGGGACTCGCTAATACTTTCCCCAGGTCTATATCCTAAAAGTGGGATAGTCTGCTGGTAGCGAAGCTTAAAGTAGTAGAAAAGTCATTCGTGCGCTCAGGCTCTGATGAGATTCCCCTACCATAATTAATGATAACATAAATAGCCCTTTTGAAGCAAATAAAGGTGCCTATCTCGAAACTCTCTTTGCCGGTCTCAGCGCCTCGCCAATACTGTGAGCCTGAGCAATAGCCCTGCCTAGGGTGTGATATTGACGGTTGGGAGCGGTTATACTGTAGATAAGGGGATTAATCTTGCTGACGTCAGGTTTCCCGCCGGTGAGACACTCCTCCGAGATATGAGTTTCTTCAATATTGCCGATAAAGAGTACATGGCTGACCAAATCCAGGGTGTGCACTACCCGGCATTCCAGGTTGACCGGACATTGCTCGATGAGCGGGGCGTTTTTAAGTTTGCCATAAAAGACCTTAAAGCGGCAGACTTCCACTTTGTTAGCTTCTGGCCCGGAGGCGATACCGCAGTAATCGGTTTCCTTGACCAGGTCTACTGAAGGCACATTGGCGGAGAAGGTCATGTTCTGTCTGATGCCGCTGATTGTATGGCGGTTGTATCGTATGGCTATGGAAATCATGGGGGGTTCGCTGTTGACTATACCAGCCCAGGCAACCGCCATAAAATGCGGTTTATCATTGATATTACTCCCTACCAGCAGGGCCGGCATGGGGTAAATCCAGGTCTGCGGTCCCAGCGAAACTTTGCCCATAGCGATTTCTTAAAGCCAATAAAGGTGACTATCTTGAGCCTTTCTTCGTCTTTTGTAGTTCTTTGGCGAGACTAGCTCCCTTGGCGATGACCTCGCCAAAAGCCTGGTACTGGCTGCCTGCGCCTCTAACGAAAATGAATGGCTTGATTTTGCTGACATCCGGCTTACCGTTGGTGAGACAGTCCTCGGAGACATGAGTTTCTTCAATATTGCCGACAATGAGGGTATGAGTGCCCAGAGCTACCATGTGTACTACTTTACATTCCAGGTTGACCGGACACTGCTCGATGAGCGGGGCGTTTTTAAGTTTGCCGTAAAAGACCTTGAACTGGCAAACTTCGAGCTTATCAGCTTTGGCGCCGGAGGTGCTACCGCAGTAGTCCACTTCTCTTATCAAATCGGTGGAAGGGACGTTGACGGAAAAGGTCATATTTTGTCTGATGCCTTTGCTGGTGTAGCGCACCGGGCGTATCGACACCGAAATCATTGGCGGCTCGCTGTTGGCAATCCCACACCAGGCACAGACCATAAAGTTCGGTTTATCATCAACATTGGCTCCAATCAGGAGCGCAGGCATGGGATAAATCAGCGTTTGGGGACCCATCAGGACTTTACTCATTAAGCTTTTCTCCTTTAACAAAGATATCGCAGGCAGGTGTCCAGTATGGTATTTAGAGTAGCTTTTCTGGCTCAAGATGTCAATGTCTGACAGTTCCCGGCAGCGTTTCCTTATTGGTTGATAAAAACCTATCCCCCCGCCTGCCAAAGCCTCTCGCCTGCCAAAGTCTTGTACGGCGAGCAGGTGTGCGGCGGGCAGGCCTG